>JAQGNM010000068.1 GCA_028291845.1 Massilia sp.
CACGATCCCCATCAGCATGATCAGGCCGATCATGCTCGGCATCGAGAGCGCGCTCTTGGTGAGGAGCAGGGCGATGAAGGCGCCGCCGATCGACAGCGGCAGGGCCGCGAGAATCGTGATCGGCTGCATGAAGTCATGGAACAGCAGCACCAGCACGCCGTAGATGCACAGCACGCCGATCGCCATCGCGACGCCGAAGCTGGCGAACAGGGCCTGCATCTCCTGGGCGTCGCCCAGTTCCGCGATCTGGACCGAGGCCGGCAGCGTCTTGAAAGCGGGCAGGGCGCGCGCTTCCGCGTTGACCTCGCCCAGCGTGCGTCCGCCCAGTTCGACGTTGAGCGTGACATTCCGGCTGCGGGTCAGGCGGCTGATCTCGTCCGGGCAGCTTTCCATCGTGATGTCGGCCACGGTCGCAAGCAGCACCGGACCGTTCTTGCCCGGCACCGTCAGGCGCCCGATCGCCGCCAGGTCGGCGCGGACGGCGTCGGGCAGCCGGACCCGGATCGGCACCTGGCGCTCGGACAGATTGAGCTTGGTGAGCGCGACGTCGTAATCGCCGGCGGTGGCCACCCGCACCGTTTCGCCGATCGACTGGGCGGTTACGCCGAGATCGGCCGCCTTGGCGAAATCGGGCCGCACGATGATTTCCGGCCGCACCAGCGAAGCGCTCGAGCTGACGTTGCCGATGCCGCGCAAGGTACGCAGCTCACGCTCGACCTGGCGGGCGGCGGCGTTCAGCGCCACCGGATCTTCGCTGCGCAGCACCAGCTGCATCTTGACGCCGGTGTCGGGCGGCCCGACGTTAAAACGCGCGCCGGGAATCTGCGCCAGCTTGGCGCGGATGGCGTTCTCGATGGCGTTGAGCGAGGTGTCGCGCTTGGTGCGGTGCAGGGTGGTGAGGGTCAGCACGGCGCGGCGCGCCTCGGCGGCGGCGCCTGGCGCAAAGGCGTCGCCACTGGAGCCGCCGCCGATCGAGCTGAACACGCCGGTCACGCCGGCCACCTGCATCGACGCCAGTCTGGCCTGCTCGGCCACCACGCGCGTCTCGGCCAGGGTCGAGCCGGGCGGCAGTTCCAGGTTGATCTGGGTCTGGCCGCGGTCGGCCGGCGGCACGAAGCCGGTCGGCAGTACGGTGGCCAGGCCGATCGAGCCGAAGAAAAACAGCGCCGAGGCGGTGGCCGTGATCCAGCGGTGGTTCAGGCACCACTTCATGGCGCGGATATAGCGCTGCATCAGCCAGCCGTCGGATTCTTCCCGGTGCGGCGTCGCCTTCATGATGTAGGCCGCCATCATCGGTGTCAGCAAGCGCGCCACGATCAGCGACGCCAGGATCGCCAGCACCGCGGTCCAGCCGAACTGCTTGAAGAATTTGCCGGGGATGCCGCCCATGAAGGCGGTCGGCAGGAACACCGCCACCAGCGCGAAGGTGGTGGCGATCACCGCCATGCCGATTTCGTCGGCCGCCTCCAGCGCCGCCTGCATCGGCGTTTTGCCCATTCTCAGGTGGCGCGAGATGTTCTCGATTTCGACGATGGCGTCGTCGACCAGCACGCCCACCACCAGCGCCAGCGACAGCAGGGTGACGGTGTTGAGGGTGTAGCCGAACAGGTACTGGCCGAGGAAGGCCGGCATCACCGACAGCGGCAGGGCGGCGGCGGCGACCAGGGTGGCGCGCCAGTCGCGCAGGAACCAGAACACCACCAGCACGGCCAGGATCGCCCCTTCATACAGCAGTTCCATCGAGCCTTCGAAGTTTTCCGCGACCGGCGCGGCGTTGTCGATCACCTCGGTCAGGGCGATGTTGGCATGCTCGCCCTGCAGCTCCTTGACCGCCGCGCGCACGCCGCGCGAGACGTCGATTTCGCTGGCGCCCTTGGTGCGGAACACTTCGAAGCCGACCACCGGCTTGCCGTTCTGTTCGGCGATCGAGCGCGGCTCGGCCACGGTGTCGCTGACGTTGGCGATCTGGTCGAGGCGCACCCGGCGGCCGTCGGCCAGCGGAATGTCCAGCAAGGCCAGTTCGGCCGCCGTCTGCACGGTGGCGATGGTGCGCACCGATTGCTCGGCGCCGCTGATGTCGCCGCGTCCGCCGGGCGCTTCGCGCTGCACGCTTTTCAGCTGGCGCGACACGTCCACCGCGGCCACCCGCAGCGCCGCCATCTTGGCGTCATCGAGTTCGATGCGCACCTCGCGCGTGACGCCGCCGACCCGCTTGACCGAACCGACGCCGGGCACGCTGAGCAGGCGCTTGGCCACCGCGTTGTCGACGAACCACGACACTTCCTGGCTGTCGAGCGCCGCGCCGTTGTTGACAATTCTGGGCGCGGCGACGAAGGTCATCACCACGCGGCCGGCGGTGGAAATCTTGGTCACGGCCGGGTCGCGCATCTCGGCCGGCAGGTCGGCTTTGACGCGGGCGACCGCATCGCGCACGTCGTTGACGCCTTCGGCGATGTCCTTTTCGAGAATGAACTCGACGGTGATGGTGGCGACGCCGTCGAGCACCTTGGTGTAGATGTTCTTGACGCCCTGCAGGCTGGCCACCGAATCTTCGATTTTTCTCGCCACCTCGGTTTCCAGCTGGGCCGGCGCGGCGCCGTCCAGGGTGGCGGTGACGGTGACGATCGGCAGTTCGATGTCGGGAAAATCCTGCACCTTGTTGGCCTTGAAGGCGAGCAGGCCGGCCAGCGTGAGCAGCACGAACAGCATGATCGCCGGGACCGGATTTTTAATCGATAAAGCGGAAAAATTCATGACGCTTCCTGTTATTTACTGGGCGGCGACGGCGCGCGCAGGCGCCGCGGCCGGGGTGGCAACCGGGCTTGCTACGTTACGCACCAAATCGCCGTCGTTCAAAAAGCCGGCGCCGCCGACCACCACCACATCGTCGTTCTTGATGCCGGCGGTGACCTCGATGCGGTCGCTCAAGCGGCGGCCGGTGACGACTTTCAACTGGCTGACGCGCTGGTCGGGATTCAAGCGAAATACATAACTGAAGCCGTCGCGCACCACCACCGCCTGCTGCGGCACCGTCATCGCCGACGAACTGCCCAGCTCGAACTGGCCGCTGGCGAACATGCCGGCTTTAAAGGGCGCGTTGGCGGCGAGCGAGGTCGGCAAATCGACGTACACCAGCGCCGAGCGGGTCTGCGGATCGATGGTCGGGGCGATCATGCGCACTTTGCCGGTCAGCTTCTCGCCGCTGGCGGCGGAGACCACCGCGCGGGTGCCCGGCTTCAAGCGCGCCAGGTCGGCCGCCACCACTTCGGCGCGCCATTCCAGCCGGCCCTGGCGGATCATGCGGAACAACTCGGTACCGACACCCACCACCGAGCCGACGGTGGCGGTGCGCGCCGAGATGATGCCGCTGTCGGGCGCCACCACCTGGGTGTATTTCAGGCGCAGCTGCTGGGCCGCCAGGGTCGCCGTCGATGCGGCGATGCGGGCGTTGGCGGTCTGCTCGGCTGTCATGTACTGGCTGATCTGCTGGGCCGACAGGGCGCCCGAGCTTTGCAGGGTGCGCGCGCGCGCCGCGTTGGCGGCCGCTTCAGCCGCGTTGGCGCGCGTTTCCAGCAGCGCCGCCTTGGCCTGCGCGACGTCGGCGTTGACGCTGTCGCCCGAGAATACGGCCAGCACCTGGCCCTTCTTGACGACGTCGCCGACGTTGACCCTGACTTCGTTCAGCCGATAACCGCCGGTTTCGCTGCCGATGACGGCTTCCTGCCAGGCGGCGACGTTGCCGTTGGCGGTCAGCTGGATCGGCAGGCGGGCCGGCGCCGGCCGCGCCGTGGTGACGGTCAGCGCCGGTTTCGGTGGCGCCGCTTTCTTGTCGTCCGCCGCCGAGGTGTTCGGCGTGGCGATCAGGGCGGCGGCGCCGCTGGCGGCCAGCACGCCGAGAACGATGGCGGCGGCGGGATTGGTGAACAGGTTTTTCATGGTCATGAGGGTATTTTGGATGCGGTATCTTATTGGGTGACGGCGGTAGCGCGTGCGGGCGTGCCGGCGGCGACTGAGGTGGCGGCGAGCGGGGTGGCGGCAGGCGTCCAGCCGCCGCCGGCGCCGCGGTACAGGGCGATCCAGGCGGCGTTGCGTTCGCGTTCGAGGTTGACCAGGGCGATTTCCGCGTTCAGACGGGTGCGCCGCGCGTCTTCCAGCTGCAGCAGGCTGGCCAGGCCGTTCTTGTACAGGTCTTCGGTGGCGCGGAACGAGTAGCGGTAGCCCTCCAGCGCGGTGCGCGCATCGTCGCTGCGGCGCGCCGTGCTTTGCAGGTTGACCAGCGCTTCCTCCACTTCGCGCACCGCCTGGCGCGCGGTGGCGCGGTAGGCGACGACAGCGTCGTCGTAGCGCGCACGCGCGGCATCGACATTGGCGGCGCGGCGGCCGCCGTCGAACAGCGGTACCGACAGGGCCAGCGGACCGATGGTCCAGGCATCGACCTTGGTGTTTTCGCCGCCGCTGCGAAAGTTCGCCACGCCGACATTGCCCTGCAAGGTCAAGCGCGGATAGCGCTCGGCCTGGGCGCTGCCGACGTCGTAGCTGGCGGCCGCCACCAGGCGCTCGGCGTTGAACACGTCGGGACGCTGCGCCAATACCTGGGCCGGCAGCGCGCTGATCTCGATCGGATTGGCGGCGACGGCGGTGCTGCCGGCCACGCGCTCGCGCAACTGCCCTTCCGGCAGCGCCGTCAGCGCCACCAGCGCCTTGACGGCGAGATCGCACTGGGCCTGTTGTTGAATCAGGCGGCTGTTACCCTCGGCGGCGCTGGCGCGCGCCAGGGCGGCATTGGCCGGCGACTGGAAGCCCGCTTCGGTGGTCAGCTGGGTCAGGCGCGCGGTGTCGTTGCGCGACGCCGCGTCCTGCTGCGCGACCGTCAGCAAGGCGCCGCAGTTGCGCAGCGCGTAGTACTGGTTGGCCGTCTCGGCGGCCACCGACACGCGCGCCTCGTGCCAGCCGGCGGCGGCCCCGGCAAGGCGTTCGCTGGCGGCGTTGCGGTCGGCGCCGCGGCCGCCGAACAGGTCGATCTCCCACGCCGTCTGGAAACCGGCTTGCGAGGTGGTCCCCAGCGGCAGCGTGCTTTGCTGGCTGGCGCGCTGGACGCTGGCGGCGAGATCGAGATTCGGCAGCAGGGCGGCGCCGGCCGCCACGCTCTGGGCGCGCGCCTGCTCGATGCGCGAGCGCGCCGCCGACACGGTCGGGCTGGCGCTTTGCGCGGCGGCGATCAGGTCGACCAGCAGCGGGTCACCCTGGCGCTGCCACCAGTTATTCAGGTCGGTCAGGCTGGCGTTGTGCGGGCTGGCCGCCTGCCAGGCCGCCGGCGCCTGCGCCTCGACCCGGGCGGGTGGCGCCGTTACCGCGCAGGCGCCCAGCAACAGGGGCGCGCCGGCGCACACGCTGGCATGCAAGATGGCGCGCAAATGGGTACGCAGATCAATCATGTTTTTTCTTTCGTGGCGGCGGCGGGGGGGCGGCGGCGGCGCGCGCGACGGCGGCGCGTTCGAGATCGACCAGCGTCTCGGCGTAGTCGACCAGGCGCGCCACCCAGGCGTCGATGGCCGCTTCGTCCTTCAGCAACTGGGGGGAGAGCACGTCGATCACTTCGCGCGAGACCATCAGGTGCATGGCCAGTCCGGCGATGCTGTAAGCCAGGCGGGCGACATTGTCGCGGCCCGGGTCGAGGCCCAAGTGGCGGCCCAGCGCCAAGGTCAACGCGGTATGGGCCGGACGCACGCCGTTATCGATCTCCTGGCGCCACAGCCCGGTGGGCTCGAGCATTTCGCGAAACCACAGCCGCATGCCGACGCGTGCATCCTGGCCCTGCTTCAACTGGCCGAGCAGCATGCCGTAAAACTGCGCCAGCATCTCGCGCAAGGGCAGCGCCGGGTTGGTGAAACTCGACACCGCGTCCGGCGTGCATGGCGACATTTCGCGGAAGGTGGCGCGGTACAGCCCTGCCTTGTCGCCAAAATAATAGCTGATCGCGGCAATATTCGTGCCGGCGGCCAGCGCGATCTCGCGGGTCGAAGTGGTGGCAAAACCCTGGGCGGCAAACAAGCGCATGGCGGCGTTTAACAGGCGCTCGCGCGACTGGGCGCCGTCGGCGCGCACGCCGCGGTGCTCGTCGAGTTCGACGGCGTCGTGAGGGGTAAATTGATCTTGATTGTCCATACATGAATTAAAACATACAAATCAAACGAATGATATAAGTCAATCGAACGCTTGATTTAATGTTACATTTTCTTACAGTCGATACTTGCCTGGGCTTTTTAAGAAAGCTCGACAGGCGTATAAGTTCTGCATGCGTAATTATTCAAGTCTGTTGCGTTTATCGCGTTCATGCATCGCCGCTGGCGTCATCTTGTTTGCGCTTGGCGCGCACGCCGCGCCGCTCGCGCCGACGCTGACGCCTGAGCAGCAAGCCGTCCACGTGCTCAACCGGGTCGCCTTCGGGCCGAAGCCGGGCGACATCGAGCGGGTCAGCAAAATGGGCGTGCAAAATTATCTCGACGAGCAGCTGCGCCCGGAAACGTTGGCGTATCCGCCGCAGCTGAGCGAGCGCCTGGCCGGCCTGGCTGCGCCGAACCGCACGGCGGGCGAGGTGGTCGGCGAGTATGTCGAACTGCAAAAGCAGGTGCGCGACGAGGATGAAGGCGCACGCCAGCGCCGCCGCGCCGCGCTGATGGCGATCGCCAGGCAGACGGCCGAAGCGCGCCTGGCGCGCGCCATCGACAGCCCGCGCCAGCTGGAAGAGGTGATGGTCGACTTCTGGTACAACCATTTCAATGTCTTTTCCGGCAAGGGCATCGATCGCGCACTGGTGGCCAGCTACGAGCGCGACGCCATTCGGCCCAACGTCCTGGGTAACTTCGGCGTGCTGCTCAAGGCCACCGCCCACCACCCGGCCATGCTGTACTACCTCGACAACCATCTGTCGAGCGCCGACGGCTATAGCGCGGGCGGCAAAAAAGCCGGTGCCAAAGCCAGGGCGACCGGCCTGAACGAAAACTACGCGCGCGAATTGATGGAGCTGCACACCCTGGGCGTGGACGGCGGCTACAGCCAGCAGGACGTCACAGAGCTGGCGCGCATGCTGACCGGCTGGACCTACGACCAGCGCGCGCTGATCAGGAACAACCAGACCTTCCGCTTCGACGCCGCGCGCCACGACAGCGGCGCCAAACACTGGCTGGGCCGCGAGGTGGCCGGCATCGCCGGCGCCGGCGGCGTCGCCGAAGGAGACATGGCGCTCGAGGTGCTGGCCAACCATCCGGCCACCGCGCACCACATCAGCTACGAGCTGGCGCAGTATTTCGTGCATGATGCGCCGAACCAGGCGCTGGTCGAGCGCATGGCGCGCGTCTACCTGGCGTCGAACGGCGACATCCGTTCGGTGCTGCGGGTGCTGTTCGCCAGCAGCCAGTTTCTGGCGCCCGACGCCGCCGGCGCCAAGTTCAAGACGCCCTATCAGTACGTGGTGTCGGCCGCGCGCGCGGCGGCCACGCCGGTAGTCGACGTGGCGCCCCTGCTGGCCACCATGGCGCAGTTGGGCATGCCCCTGTACGGCTGCCAGACGCCGGACGGCTACAAGAATACCGAGCAGGCCTGGCTCAATCCGGGTGCCCTCACGCGGCGCATCAGCTTTGCCACCGCGCTGGCGGCGGGCAAACTGCCACTGGCGGCCGGACCGGCGCCGGCGCTCGACGCGGCGCGGCTGGAAGCGACGCTGGGCCCGGCGATCTCGCCGCGCACCCGCGATGCGGTGGCCGCCAGCGCCGAACCGCTGCGCGCCGCCATGCTGCTGGGCAGTCCCGATTTCATGCAGCGTTGATGCAGACGTAAAACCCCGCCGGAGCACACTATGCAACGCAGAACTTTTCTTCACTCGATGGCGCTCGGCGCCAGTTTGCTGCTGCCGATAGGCCGCGGGGTGTGGGCGGCAAGCGGGGCGGCGCCGACCGCCAAAAAACTCATCGTCATCATGCTGCGCGGCGCCGTCGACGGCCTCAACGTGGTGGCCCCGGTGGGCGATGAGAACTATCTGCGCTTGCGCCCGACCATCGGCCTGTCGCTGCCCGGCATGGAAGGCGGCGCGCTCGATCTGGATGGCTACTTCGGCCTGCATCCGGCGCTGGCCCCGCTGCAGCCGCTGTGGGCCGAGAAAAAGCTGGCGTTCATCCACGCCAGCGGCTCGCCCGACAGCACCCGCTCGCACTTCGACGCCCAGGATTACATGGAATCGGCCACGCCGGGCCGCAAGAACACGCCGGACGGCTGGATGAACCGGCTGGTTGCCAGTCTGCCTGGCGCCACCACCCCCAGCCGGGCCCTGTCGATCGGCCCGGTCATGCCGCGCATCCTGTCCGGCCGCTCCCCCGCGATGAACCTGCCCAATGGCGCCGCCGCCACCCGCGCCAATATCCTCGACAAGAAGGATGTGGGCGCCGCCTTCGATCAGCTGTACGCCGGCCACGAACGCTTCGGGCGCGCCTATCAGGACGGCAAGAAGGCGCACCAGGACGTGATGGCGGCGGCGGCGGCCGCTCTGGAAGCAGAACGGTCCAACCCCGCCAATCCGGCCGACCGCGGCGCGCCGCTGCCGAACGGTTTTCCCGACGACGCCGCGCGGCTGGCGGCCCTGATGCGCAACGATCCGAACATCCAGCTGGCCTTTGTCGACCTGGGCGGCTGGGACACCCATGCCGCCCAAGGCGCCGGCAAGGGCCTGCTGGCCAACCGCCTGGCGCCGCTCGGGCAGGGCCTGGCGGTGCTGGCCAGGCGCCTCGGGCCGCTGTTCGACGACACCACGATTGTGGTCATGTCCGAATTTGGCCGCACCGCGCGCGAGAACGGCAACGGCGGCACCGACCATGGCCACGGCAACGTCATGTGGGTGATGGGCGGCGCGGTCAACGGCGGCAAGGTGTATGGCGACTGGCAGGGCGTCGGCGACGCCGCCCTCAACGAGGGCAGGGATTTGCCGGTGACGACCGATTTCCGGGCGGTATTGGCCCACATCGCCGAGCGCCACATGGGCTTGGGCGACCGCCAGCTAGGCAAAATTTTCCCAAATTTGCCACAGCTGGGGGCCGAATTGAAATTAATTCGCGCTTAGAAGCAAGCTTCTATTGCACTGCACCATAAATCGGCTTATATTGGACCTGTCTCCTCCAATTTCCCGCAAATTGGATTGCCGCCCGGGCTTGCAAAAGCTTCGGGCGTTTTTTTTGTGTGCTGCACCTGCACCGACCCAAACCTCAGCGCGGCTGGCGCAGCACCAGCGTAAATGTGCTGCCGTGGCCGAAGTCGCTCGACAGCGACAAGCTGCCGCCGATCAAATTGGCCAGGTTCTGGCACAGGTACAAACCAAGTCCCGCCCCTTCGACATGGCGCGTCGAGGTCGAGTCGAGCTGGGAAAATGCCTGGAACAGCTTGGCCTGGTCTTCGGCGCGGATGCCGGCGCCGCTGTCGGTGACGGCAAATTCGGTCACCGTGGCGTCGGCTTCGGTGCGCTGCGACAGCGACAGTTTGACCGCGCCGGTTTCCGTGAACTTGATGGCGTTGTTGACCAGGTTGATCAGGATCTGCACCAGCGCGCGGCGGTCGGTGACGATGCGCACCGGCTCGGCCGGCAGGTCCACGCTCAGCTGCAAGCCTTTTTGCGTCGCCAGCGGACGCAGCGATTCGGCCGTCTCGCTGACCAGCGCCTGGCAATGCACCGGCGCCAACTCCACCGTCACCTTGCCGGCCTCGATCTTGGCGACGTCGAGGATGTCGTTGATCAGCGAGAGCAGGTGGCGCGCGCTGGCGCGGATGGTGGTCAGCTGGCGTTCCTGGTCGGGCACGAGCGGGCCGGGCAGCTTCATCAGCAGGGTGCCGGTGAAGCCGATGATGGCGTTCAGCGGCGTGCGCAGCTCGTGCGACATGTTGGCGATGAAGGCCGACTTCATGCGGCTGGCCTCGGCCAGTTCGATATTCTTGAGGGCCATCTCGCGGTTGTGCTCTTCCAGCTCGGCGGCATGCTGCGACAGGCGCATGTTCAATTCGATCACCTGGCGCTCGCGCGCCTGCAGCTCGACGTTGACCTGCACCGCCTGCTCGTAGGTCGAGATCAGCAAGTCGAGCATCTGCTGGCGGCTGGCGTTAATAAAATGCTTTTGTTCACCCAGGTAGACGCCGATCCCCGCCTCCGGCCCGGTGTCCTTGCGCAGCAGCTGGTTGAGCAGCACCTGGCTGATGCGGTTGAGCAGATAGGCTTCCGAATACGGCTTGCGGATGAAATTGTCGGCGCCCGACTCGATGCCGCGGATGATGTCCTTGGAGTCGTTCAAGGCGGTGACGAGGATCACCGGGATATCGCACAGCGCCGGATCGGCCTTCAAGGCGCGGCACAATTCATAGCCGTTCATCTCCGGCATGATGATGTCGGAGACGATCAATTGCGGGCGCGCCGCGGCGATCTGCTCGAGCGCGTGGCGGCCGTTATGGGCCAGGCGCACACGGTAGCCGGCGGCGACGATCAGGCGGCGCAGGCGCTCGGCCTGGGTCGGGCTGTCCTCGACGATCAGCACTTCATGATCTTGCGCTCGCAGGGTGGGTTGCTGTTCCAAGCTAATCTCCTGGTGAAGTATGTGCTGCCGCGCCTACGCGTCTTCGCCCTGAAAGGCGCCCGCTCGCCAGGTCAGCACCAGCGTGTCGCGATGGCCGTTTTCTCCATTCGGCTGGATCGGCGTCGACTCGTGGATCACGGCGGCATCGTCGAGCATCAGCAGGGTCCACGGCTCGGTCATGGTGAAGCGCTTGCCGCCGTGGCCGGCCGCCTCGAACACCCGCGTTTCGCCGCCCTTGATGTGATGGCGCGCCACCAGCAGCACGGCGACGAAGTCGACGCCGTCACGGTGCGCGCCTTCCGGCGTCGGCCGGCCGATGCCGGCCAGGGTATCGATGCGGAACTGGTGCGCTTCAACGAACCAAGGCGCGAACCACGGCTGCCCGCCCGCCGCTTGTCCTCGGGCCGCCGAGCAGGCCTGGCCCAGCGCATGCAGCAGCGCGGTCCACGCCGGGCTGGCGATGGTGGCGGGCGCGATCGGCTCGAACAGGCGGTGCATGCCGCCGTGCAGGGCGTTGTATTCGACCGGCTGCCAGTGCGCCCGGTGCGGCGTCTGCGTCAGCACGGCGCCGTCGTCGATGAAGCAGGAATGGCGGCGGCGGCGGTAATTGCCGCCATCCTTGAGGTAATTGTCGAGCGCCAGGTCATCCCAGGCGGGCGTGAGCGCATCGAGTTCATCGAGTGTGCAGCCGGCCAGCGCCGCCACGTCGGCGGGACGCAGCAGGGCGTAGCCGGTGGTGCGCAGATCCTGCGCCAGGGCGGCCGGGTCGGTGAAGGGCAAGGCGGAAGTCGGGTTCGTCATCATCGATAGCGTAGCATTGTTGGCTGCCCGCCGTACAGGGGCGTCGGCGGCGGCTCAACGGACCGGCAGCTCGAGCGCCTGGCGGCTGAAGGCAAGGGTGCGCACGGCGCCGTTCTCGGTGATGTTGAGCGTGTTGGTCTGATCGGCCAGAAAGTCGCTGAGGATATCGTGATGAATCACGTTCGCCTGCGACAGCGGGGTGTTCTCGATTTCCTGGTACACGACGACCGTCTCCGGCCCCACCGTCAGGCCGACCCAGTGCAGCGGCAGGCGCTTGCCGCCGGCGCCGACAATCCAGAACTGCTTTTCGATGTACTTGCGCAGCACCGCCTCGTCCTCGGGATGGGTCAGGTCGAACTGGCGCTGGTACAGATTTGCCAGCAGGGCGTCGACGTCGTCGGTGTGCAAGGTATGCACCACTTCCAGGCTGCCGCTGCGCTGGTTCACCGACAGGTCGGTAAAACCGGTGTGGAAGCGGTGCGCGAAAGCGCTGGCGCCGGCGGTCAGCAGCAGCGCCGCCAACACAATTCTGAACAACTTCACTTGGCCTCCTTGACCTTCAGCCTGGTATTAAAATCCTTCATCAGGTCGTTACCCTCCTGTTCCTGCTTGAACAGCTCCATGCGCGACGGCGCGATCTTGCGCGGCCAGCTGTTGTTCGAGACATCGGTGTCGGCGGTTTCCCAATACGGGTCTTGCGTCAAGCCCGTCATCGGCTCGTCGGTGACGATCAGTTTGGTGATCTTTTTCGACGAGTAGCGCCACACTTCGGCGGGAATACGCTCGATGTATTTCTTGCCGCTGGCGAGCCCGATCTCCAGCACCAGCGGCGTCACCAGCCCGCCGACATTGGTAAAATCGACCAGGTACAGGTGCTTGCCTTGCGCCAGCAGGGCCTTTTCCCATGGGTCGAGTTTTTCGGTCGCCTCATTGTAGGTGTTGCGGTCTTTATTGGTGACCGTGAAATCGTCATGGTCGTTATAAAAATCTTTTAGCTCTGGATGCGCATCGACCCGGCGCGCCAGCGTGCCTTTATTTCGCTGATCGGTGATCGACACCGGTTCAAGATCCTTTTGCGCCTTCTTCCACGCCTTTTCGATTTCCGGATTCTTGGTCGATACGCCATATTCGGTGATGCCGTCGATGCTGACGTCGACCCGGTCGGTGGTGTAGAACCAGCCGCGCCAGAACCAGTCGAGGTCGGTGCCGGAGGCGTCTTCCATGGTGCGGAAGAAGTCGGCCGGAGTCGGGCGCTTGAACTTCCAGCGCTGCGCGTACTCTTTAAATGCGAAGTCGAACAG
>JAQGNM010000143.1 GCA_028291845.1 Massilia sp.
CTGGCTGTACTGGAAGCCGCTCACCGGCAATGCCCTGTACCGCATTCCAACCGCGGCGCTCAACGGCAGCGGCCTGGCCGGAGAGGACGTCTCGCCGCTGGTCCAGCCGTACGGCACGGTGGGCCCCGCCGACGGCTTCTGGATCGGCCGCGGCACCGACATTCTGTTCGTCACATCGATTCAGGACAACGCCATCAAGACGCGCAACCTGGCCCAAGGCCCGGCCGCTGCGCTGCGCACGGTGATCCAGGATCCACGGCTGCGCTGGCCCGACACCTTCAGCCAGGGACCGGACGGCAGCCTGTACGTGACCACCTCGCGCATCCAGGACTCCGCCTTTTTCAACCGCGATGCGCCACTGGCCCTGCCGACCCAGCTGTGGCGCCTGCAGCTGTTACGCCACTGACGCCGCTCACGCCTGCCTGGCGGGACCGCAGCTCTCAGCGGCAGTCACCGATCCGTTCGCGCAGCAGCCGGTACTGCGCATCGAGCATTGGCTGGTTCGGGTCGTGCCCGGTGCGCGGCACCAGCACAAACTCCTTGCGCGGCGCCTGAACGAAGTCGAAGTAGCGCTTGCTTGGTTCGGGCATCGTCATGAGGTCTTCCTGGCCCTGCACCATGTAGAAAGGAAGGTCGAATTTCGGACCGAGCTTGTACAGGTCGATTTTCGATCCGATGCCGTCGCCCTTCATGCCGACGTACTGCAGCCAGGAATAGTCTTCACCGGCCGTGTAGTCGGCCTCGGCCTTGGGCGTCGTATATTCCGGCGCGTAGACCCACCAGGATTTTGGCGCCGGCTCGGTGCGCAGCCCCTCGTGCTTGCGCATCACGCGGCGCAGGATTCCCGGATTGCGCGGATTGGTCCAGGGCGGCGGGCCCAGGGCTTCGAGCTTGGCGATCGAGTCGGTGTCGTTGGCAGCGCGCGCCAGCGCCAGCGTGGCATCGTAGCTCGCTCGTCCCGACTCGTTGACCAGTTGCGAGCTGCTGATATAGCCGCAGAACAATTCGGGCTTGGCCTTGACCATGTACACCCCGACCACCGAGCCCCACGAGCCGCCCATCAAAATCAGCTTTTGCTTGCCGAAACGCTGCGCCACATAGCGCGCCACCTCGACGCCGTCGTCACGCAGGCGCTCCAGCACCAGCGGCTCGTCATCTGTCAGCGGGTTGCGGCCAAAGGTCATGCCGGCGCCGCGTTGGTCCCACTGGACGATGGTGAAATCCTTTTCCCAAGCTTTGAATAGATTGTCCGCGAACGGCGTATTCGGGTTGCCCGGGCCCCCGTGGACAACCAATATGACGGGCTTGGCGCAGCTGCCGCCTTTTATCCTCACCCATTGCTCGATGCCGCCGATGCGCAAGAAGCCTTTTTCGTCGACCGCCTTGCCCGGGGTGGTGCAGGAGGTATCAGGCAGCAGGTCCGGCCCGGGTAAGGTCCCTTGCGTACCGGCTGCCGCAGACGCAGGCGGCTGGAGCAAAGCGGACGACAAAGTTGCGAGCGAAAGCAGGGAGCGACGGCACTGCATGCAATTCTCCAAAAAATTTATCGACGAGCGGATTCCACCTCAAGCAATCGTCGTTGATGGCGACTTCCGCGCCGCCCAAAAGCGCAGAATGCCACGCACGCACGAGGCTGCTTCTGGCCGAGTCTGGTCGTTCGGCTTAGCATAGCAGCAAAAATTCGCATTGCGAGCGCTGATATTTTCAATTTAGCGATAGCCCGGCGGCCGCTCAGGGCCTGTCGCATGGCGCAGCGAATTTCCGCAATGTTGAGTTTTAGTTCAAAATCACCGGCATAATCATGCACGGGGTTCCTCAGCCCCGAAAAACAAAAGCCAGCACGCCCTGCGCGAAGCCGCGGCGGCGTGATTGATCAGATGGAGACAATCGGGGGAGCATTGCATGCAGACGGCCGACCGTATTGAACGGACACCGACTACTGGAGCGGCATTGGTAAAGCAGGCCCGCCAGTTATTTTTCGAAGAGGGCACGCTGCCCAGCGGCCTGGTCAACGATGCGGTGTGGCGCTCGTGGCAGCGCTGTGCCGGAGGTGGTTGCAGGGCCGGCGACACGGTCCCCTTCAATCCGGTTCGCGGTAACGGGGTGGCCGAACTGCTGGAGATCAACCGCCATTTGATTGCGGCCGCCGGGCCGACATTCCTGCGTCTCGAGCAAGCGTTTCGCGGCAGCGAATACGGTTTGCTGCTGACCGACCGCACCGGCATGGGCGTTGCCGTGCATGGTCCGATCGACAAATGCGGCAAGCTGCTGCGCCAGGCCTTGCGGCCGGGGGTCGACCTGTCGGAACGCTCGGCAGGAACCAATGCGATGGCGACCGCGATGGCCGAGGAACGCGCGGTCGCCATCTTGGGCGCCGAGCATTATTTTGTTCAAAACAATACCTTCCAGTGCGTGGCAGCGCCGATCTTCGGGCCGGACGGGCGTCTGGTCGGGTCGCTCGATATCACGCGCGACACGCCATTGCCGCAATTCGGGGTGCTGTCGCTGATCGTCGACGGCGCCGCCGCCATCGAGACGGCGCTGTTCCAGCAACAGCGCGCACACCTGACCCTCACGCTCCACTGGCGCAGCGATCACAGCGAGCAGTCGGGCAACGCGATGCTGGCGTTCGGCGCGGACGGCGAAGTGCTCGGCGCCAGCCGCGCCGCGCGCAGGCTGCTGGAGCTGGCCGACACCATTGCCGGCCTCGGCTTCGGCCATCTGTTCCGGGGCAGTTACGCGGCCTGCGTGAACGCCTTCGCCGCCCATCCCGGCCCGCAGCCACTGACCTTGCAGTCGGGCCTGCGCGTCTATGCCAGGGCCGTGCAGGCGCCGCGCGAGCTGGTGGCCGCGCCG
>JAQGNM010000165.1 GCA_028291845.1 Massilia sp.
CCGTCAGCACGCGCGGGTTCGACAGGATCTTGCCCTTGCCATCGGCTTCCAGCGCCGACAGTTCCAGGTTGAGGAAGCGGTTGGCCGCTGCCGAGAACAGGGAAAAGGCCACGGTGGCCGGCGGCACGGTGCCGATCGCCGCGGCCGGCAGGTTGATCAGCTGGCTGTTGGCGAAGGAATCGCCGCCGACGACCTGGCCGCTGACCTGGCCGGCGCCGGTGAGGTTGCCGCCGATGGCGACGCGGTTATTGCCGTTCAACTGGTAACCGCCGTCGCCGCCGCGCTGGGTGCGCAGGTCGGAAAAGCCCAGCTTGGCGCCGAGATTGCGCGAAAAACTGTCGTTCGCTTCGACCAGCCGCGCTTCGATCAGCACCTGTTTCGAGGCCACATCGGTTTTCAGGATCAGACGGCGGATGTCTTCGATCTTCGAGGCGATGTCGGTGACAAACAACTGGTTGGTGCGCACGTCGACGATGGCGCTGCCGCGCTTGGAGAGGATGCGGTTGCGGCTGTCGGCGCCGCTGTCGATGCCCAGCACGGTGCGGAACGCGTCGGCCTTCTGGTAATTAAGCTGGAAAATCTCCGAGCGCAACGGTTCCAGGTCGGCGATCTGCGCGCGCTGCTCCAGCTCCAGCTTTTCCTTGGTCAGCAATTCTTCCTTCGGCGCGATCCACAACACGCTGCCGTTCTTGCGCATGTCCAGGCCCTTGGCCTGCAGAATTACATCGAGCGCCTGGTCCCACGGCACTTCCTTCAAGCGCAGGGTCAGGTTGCCGGTGACGGAATCGCTGGTGATGATGTTCAGGCCGGAAATATCGGCGATCGCTTGCAAGGCGGCGCGCACTTCGACGTTCTGGAAATTGAACGACAGTTTTTCGCCGCGGTAGCCCTGCCCGCCTTGGGTGACCCGGTTCGGGTCTTCCTTGATCGGCTTGACGTCGATCACCAGTTGGGTGTCGCTCTGGTAGACGGTCTGTTCCCAGGCGCCGCGCGCTTCGATGGTCATGCGGGTGTTGTCGCCCTGCGAGGCGGTGGTCACCAGCGACACCGGGGTGCCGAAATCGGTCACGTCCAGGCGGCGGCGCAGGCTGGCCGGCACGCCGGTTTTCATGAAATCGACCAGGATCTTGCTGCCCACCTGGCGCACGTCGACCGCCACCTGGCTGTTGGGCAGATCGACGACGATGCGGCCTTCGCCGTTGGCGCCGCGCTTGAAATCGAGGTCGCGCAGCATCTGGCGGCCCGCCGGCAGTTGCTGCACCTTGACAGGCAAGCCGGCGCTGTTGACGGCCTGGGCGGCGCCGCCCGATCCCTCGATGGTGACGATGACGGATTTGCCGTCGATGGCGGTGGCGTAATTGAGCGGACGTTTCAGGTTGAGCACCAGACGGGTACGCTCGCCGGCCTGGGCGACGTTGACGCTGCGCAGGTCGCCGACGTTGATGTCCTGGCTGGTCTTCCCGGTGGCGTTCGAGGTGGCGCCGAAATCGAGGGCGATGCGGCTCGGGTTGCTGATCAAAAAGCCGATCGGCATTTTTTTCGGCGGCGTGCGCATGCTGATGTTGACGATCACGTTGCTGCCCTGGTTGCTGGCGTAGATCGATTCGATGGCGTTATCTTGCGCTTGCGCTTGCGTCTGCGCTGGTGCCGCGGCAGGCGCCAGCGCCTGCGCCAGCGCGGCCGGGGCTGCAGTGACCATGATCGCCAGCGCCATCAGCGCCGCCTTCAATTCGTTGCGGGAAATTCTTAAAGCGTTCATTTCTTTGACTCCTTACTTTCCTGCAATTCCAGCTTCGTCAACCGCTCGACCCACTCGCCGCCGGCATCCTGAACCACTTCCTTGATACTCACCGCCGTATCGCTCACTGCGACGACGGTGCCGAAATTCTGTCCGATGCGCTGACCGGTCCGGACCTGGTGGACCTGGCGTTCGAGCTGGAGCAGGGCATAGCTGACCCCGCCTTTTTCCATGGTGCCGACCATGCTGAGGGTGTCGAGCGGATAGTTCTCGAGAAATTCCTTGCGGCGCCCCATATCCGGTTTCAATCTGTCGCCGCTGTTTTCGGCCGCGCGCGCCAGTTCCGCCAGCAGCTTGTTCGGCGTGAACGGATCGAGGCTCTCGCGCGCCATGTAGGCGAACGGAATAAAGGTTTTTGGCTCGGCAATCGGCTTGACCGAGACCTTGGTGTCTTTCTTGACCTGGTCCATCCAGGTTTGCACTTCGCGCACATCGCTGGCGCCGCAACCGGCCAGCAGCAGGGCCGCGGCGGCCATCAGGCATTTGATTTGGCGCTTGATTTGGCGGTTCATTTGGCGGCTCCCTTGGCAGCCTTGGCCTTGTCGAGACTGGCCTTGCGCTGGGCGGCGGCTTCCTCGGGATCGAGATAGCGGAACGTCTTGGCGACGGCGTCGAGCATCAGCACGCCATCCTTGCCGGCGGTCAGCGACATATTGTTGAGGGTGACGATACGCGGCAAGTTGGCCATGTCGGCGGCAAAGGCGCCAATATCGTGGTAGCTGCCCGACACCTTGATATCGATCGGCTGCTCGGCATAGTAATCGCGCACCGCCACGGCGCCCGGGCGGAACAGGTCGAACTGCAAGCCGCGGCCCAGGCCGGCCTGGTTGATGTCGGACAGCAAGGACGCCATCTCGGCCTTGTTTGGCAACTGTTTCTGCAGGCGTTCGACGTACTGGTCGACCTGCTGCTTCTGCGCCGTCAGCGCGTCGAGGTTGATGGCTTGCGCCATCTTGATCTTGTAATCGTCGCGCAAGGTTAATTCGCGGGCCGCCAGCGTTTCCTGCTCTGCGAACTGGTTACTCCAGTAAAACCAGTAACCGAGCCCGATCACGCCGACCATCACGCCGATCGCGCACAGCACCCGAGGCGCCAGCGGCCACAGGCCCGGATGGCGTCCCGACAAGCCCTGGAACTGGCTGCTGAGCGAAGCGCCGATTTCTTTCAGATTGATGTCCATGGCCTTCCTTACTTCGCCACCGCGGCATCGGCCGCGGCAGTCTTCATCGCCGGCTTGCCGTCCGGCTTGCCGACGGGCTGCACGCCCGGCTTGTCGTCCGCTTTGTCGCCATCCTTGTCGCGCGGCCGCTTGATGCCCACCGTCAGGGTGAATTCAACGACCTTCTTGCCGGTTTTACTTTGCTGCAAAGTCGCTGCTTTCACTTCGGTCAATTCCGGTTTTTCCAGCCAGGGCGAATTGCCGGCCAGGTTGCGCAGCAATTCGGCGACGCGCTCCTGCGACTGGGCATAGCCCGACAGGGTGACGCGCTGCCCTTCCTGCTTGAAATTTTTCAGGTAGACGCCGGACGGCGTCTGCTTGACCAGTTCATCGAGCAGATACACCGGCTGGTTGCGGTCGCTCTGCAAATCCTCGACCGCCTGCTGGCGCGCCTTGAGCGCTTCGATTTCCTGTTTCAGGGTGGCAATCGCGACGATCTTCTTGTCGAGGTCGCGATTGGCGTTGCTCAGCAAGGCGTTTTTTTCTTCCTGGATGGCGATCTGGGTGGCGTTGTAGCCCCCCACGCCGAGCACGACGACGGCGCCGAGGATGGCGCCGAGCGCCATCAGGGCGGCAAAGGCGGTCTTTTTCTGTTTGCGTTTCGCTTCGCGGTGCGGCAGCAGGTTAATGCGAATCATCAGCCGAACCTCCTCAATGCCAGGCCGCAGGCGACCAGGTAGGCCGGCGCTTCGGCGCGCAAGCTCGATTCACGCACGCCGGGCGCCAGCGCCATGCCCTTGAAGGGCGAGACCACGGCGGTGGAAATCTTGGTGCGGGCGGCAACCATGTCGAGCAGGCCCGGCATGACGGCGCAGCCGCCGGCCAGGTACAGCTGATCGACCCGGGTGTACGGCGTCGAGGTATAAAAGAACTGGATGGCGCGGGTGA
The DNA here is from genome assembly GCA_028291845.1 of Massilia sp. Taxonomy (GTDB): domain Bacteria; phylum Pseudomonadota; class Gammaproteobacteria; order Burkholderiales; family Burkholderiaceae_D; genus JAFCUW01. The sequence goes on from JAQGNM010000165.1 coordinate 3,906, forward strand.
TCTCGGAAGCGGCGCTTTCCAGAAACGGCGTGGCGTAGTCCGTCTGGTAGCCGTCGGGCAACTCGCCAGCGCGTTTGCGTGCATCGGCTTCCTCGAATGACAGGCCGTAGGCGCGCACCAGATCCTGGGTCAGCTGGTTGCCGCCGAACGGCTGCTCGCGCTCATAAATGGTTTCGCTGCCGATCATGACGGAAATCTGGGTGACGCCGGCGCCGATCTGGAACAGGGCGACAATCTGCTCGGCCGCGCCGACCTGCACCGCGGTGACGCGCTCGAGGGCGGCGCGGGCGGCGTACGACTCGATGTCCATCACCGTGGCGACCAGGCCGGCCGCTTCGGCGATCGCCACCCGGTCTTCGACTTTTTCCTTGCGGGCCGCGGCCAGCATGACGTCGATGTCGTCGGGCGAATTGGTGGCCATGCCGAGCACGTCGAAATCGAGGCTCACTTCATCGAGGGCGAAGGGGATATATTGGCTCGCTTCGGACTCGACCTGCACTTCGAGCTGGTCTTCCGACAGGCCTGCCGGCAAAATGATTTTCTTGGTGATGACGGAGGCCGGCGGCATGCCCATGGCGACCAGCTTGACCCGCGTACCGCTCTTCTTCCACACGCGGCGCACGGCGTCGCACACCTGCTCCATGTTTTCGATGTTGCCATCGACCACAGCGCCACGCGGCAGCGGCTCGGACGCATATCGTTCGAGGCGCAATTCTCCCTTGCCGGCATCGGCCAGTTCGACCAGGCGTACGCCCGAGGTGCTGATGTCCAGGCCGACCAGCGGGGGGCTGGCCTTGCCAAACAAAGAAGCGAGATTCATCATTCCGACCGTACTCCTCAACCACCGCAACCGGTCTACCGCGCTGCAAAAATGACATTGCAGAATCGATATTGATCGCGCTCAACCACGTGGAATTTGTTATAAAACCGCCACTTAGCTGGGTCACGTGAGGCGGTACATTAAATCGTAGCAACACACGTGAACTGAAGTAAAGGTATTTCTGCACTGGAACATTCTGCCCACGGGCGTGGATGCCACACTCTGTGAACGGGGCGACATCACAGTTGTCGAGTGCACCACCGCAAGGGGGTATTACGGTTATAAACTGCCATCGGAGTTGATTGCAAAGCAATTTTTGCAAGCTTGGGATGGGCGCCCGCGGCGACACGCCTCCCGTATAATGATTCGGTTAAGTTTACGGAAAGTTGGCACGTATGAAGTCTTCGAAGAGCGAACCGAAAACCGCCAAATCGGCCGCGGCCACGCCCGGCGGACGGCCGATGACGCCACGGCGCATTGCCCTCATCGTCGGCGGCGTCATCGGCGGCACCGCGCTGGCGGCGATGCTGGTGGTGGTGTTTGCCCTGGCCATGGCCTACCCCAACCTGCCGGCGCTCGACACCCTGACAGACTACCGGCCGAAAATGCCCTTGCGGGTGTTTTCCGCCGACGGCGTGCTGATCGGCGAATTCGGCGAAGAGCGCCGCACCCTGGTGCGTTTCGCTGAAATTCCAACCGTCATGAAAAAAGCCGTGCTGGCCATCGAAGACGACCGCTTCTATTCGCATGGTGGCGTCGATTACCTCGGCATCCTGCGCGCGGCCGTGCACAACGCCAGCGGCGGCGCCCGCCAAGGTGCGTCCACCATCACCCAGCAAGTGGCGCGCAATTTCTTTTTGTCGTCCGAACAGACCCTCAAGCGCAAAGCCTACGAGGTGCTGCTGGCGTGGAAGATCGAAAAGAATCTGACAAAAGACCAGATTCTCGAGGTCTACATGAACCAGATCTACCTGGGCCAGCGCGCCTTCGGTTTCAGCTCGGCCGCGCAGATTTATTTCGGTAAAAATTTAAAGGACATCACGGTGGCCGAAGCGGCCATGCTGGCCGGCTTGCCGAAAGCGCCGTCGGCCTACAATCCGGTGGTCAATCCCAAGCGCGCCCGCACCCGCCAGCAGTACATCCTGGTGCGCATGCATCAGCTTGGCTATATCACCGATGCCCAGTTCGAACAGGCCAAGGCCGAGCCCCTTAAAATCAAGACCGACAGCGGTGAATTCGGCGTGCACGCCGAATACGTGGCGGAAATGGCGCGACAGCTTGTCTATGAACAATTTAAAGAAGAAACATATACGCGCGGCCTGAACGTCTTCACCACCGTCACCAAGGCCGACCAGGACGCCGCCTACCTGGCGCTGCGCCGCGGGGTGATGGAATACGAAAAGCGCCACCCGTACCGCGGCCCGGAAGCCTACATCGACATTCCGAAAGTGAAGGAAGAAGCCGACGAGGCGATCGAAACGGAACTGGCCGAGCACCCCGACAGCGACGACATCATCGCCGCCATGGTGTTACAGGCGGCGCCGACCGGCATCACCGCGGTCACCGCTTCCGGCGAAGAAATCAAGATCGCCGGTCCCGGCCTGTCTTTCGCCCGCGAATGGCTGTCCGAGAAAGCCGCGCCGAACCGCCGCCTGCGCCGCGGCGCGGTGATTCGCGTGACCCAGGAAGGCGGCGCCACCTGGAGCGTCACGCAGATGCCGGAGATCGAATCGGCCTTTGTTGCCGCCGACACAAGCGACGGTTCGATCCGCGCGCTGGTGGGCGGCTTCGATTACAACCGCAACAAGTTCAATCACGTCACGCAGGCCTGGCGCCAGCCGGGGTCGTCGTTCAAACCGTTCATTTATTCGGCGTCGCTCGAGCGCGGCTTATCTCCCGCCACCATCATCAACGACGCGCCGATTTCCTTCGATGCCGGCCAGACCGGCGGGCAGGCGTGGGAGCCGAAGAATTACGATGGCAAGTACGACGGCCCGATGACCATGCGGCGCGGCCTGACCAAGTCGAAAAACATGATTTCGATCCGCATCCTGCACAAGATCGGCGCCAAATATGGGCAGGAATACACCAGCCGCTTCGGCTTCGATCCGGATAAAAACCCGCCGTATCTGACCCTGGCGCTGGGCGCCGGCTCGACCACCCCGCTGCAGATGGCCGGCGCCTACGCCGTGTTCGCCAACGGCGGCTACCGGGTCAGCCCGTTCCTGATTTCCAAAGTGACCGACGCCGACGGCAAGATCCTGTCGCAGGCCGCGCCCGACAAGGCCGGGGTCGAAGGCAACCGCGTGATCGACGAGCGAAACGCCTTCCTGGTCGACAGCATGCTCAAAGACGTGGTGCGCTACGGCACCGCCACCAAGGCGCTGGTATTGAAACGCCCCGACCTGGCGGGCAAAACCGGCACCACCAACGACTCCATCGACGCCTGGTTCGCCGGCTACGCCGGCAAGATGGTCGGCATTGCCTGGATCGGCTACGACCAGCCACGCAATCTGGGCAACAAGGAAACCGGCGGCGGCCTGGCCTTGCCGATCTGGATCGGCTACATGCAAAAGGCCTTGAAGAACGTGCCGGTCGAGGACCGCGTGCCGCCGCCGGGATTGATCCAGGTGGGAGAAGAATATTATTACACCGAGAATCCACCGGGGACCGGCGTGCAGAGCCTGGATGTAGGGACGCGCGGTACGCCGGCGGAAGAGAAGCAGAAGGATGCGGTCAAAAACGAGTTGTTCTAGAACGGAGGGGGGACTGGCACTTGTTGCTGTTTGGCAGGGAGACATAGGTAACACATGTAGGGAGACATGGGTTACACACGAATCTCGATTTTAGGCCATTTTCGTTAGCTCGAGTGTCTGGACTTTTTGAGCGCAATAGAAGACTTCGACCATGCCGTCGGTCTTAGTCGGGCGGATGGCGACAGGCTGGCCCCGTAGTCCTTCTCCAATGAAGTGCTCGCTGCCGTTATATTTGATTCTGCCGCTTTTTCTGACCATCCGCACTTCGTCTTCTGATTCGTATTCGATTGGCGGCAGCTCTTCGGGGAACGGGCGCCCGCTTGCCGCATATCGACTCACCGGCGGCATCTGTCCCAACGCATGATGAGGCCGCACCAGGTTGTACTGGTCGCGCCACTGATCAAATCCGACTTGGCATTGGGCGATCGAATTGAAGCTGTAGCGCGCCAGTAATTCGAGCTTTAAGGTGCGATGAAATCTCTCATCCTTGCCTTGCGTTTGCGGATGGTACGGCCTGCTGTGGCCAAGCCGAATGCCTAGTCGAATCATCCAGGCGCCGAGCGCCGACACGGTGCCACTGCCCGCAGTGCCCCACGGGGGCCCGTTGTCGCAGGTGACGCGTTGTGGCAATCCATACTTCCTGAAGGCGTTGATCAATGCAGTCTTCACTTGCACGCCAGACTCTGTAGAACAGGCCGTCAACGCGATGTTAAAGCGCGAATGGTCATCGAGTACGGTCAACGGATGACAGCGCTTGGCGGCGGCGTCAGTGAGCGCGAAATGGCCCTTGAAATCCATTTGCCAAAGCAAATTGGGAGCCTCATGCTCAAACCGCGTCAATGCCAGCGGGCCGGGCTTGCGTGAAGGCGCCAGCTCACAGCCATTGCGAGCAAGGATGGCGTCGATGGTCGTCGGATGAATGTCTGGAAAACCGTCCGGCAAGAGCGCCTTCAGTTTGCGCCCGCCCCAGCAAGGATAGGCGAGGTACAACGCCACGATCGTGGACTCGATGTCGCTGTGGCTACGGTTGGGCGAACTCGATGGGCGGCGTGAACGATCTGCCAAGGCCTCAATGCCGCCAGTTGCGTGGCGCTGTAGCCACTTATAGCCGGTCTTCCTGCTAATGCCGAACGCTGTACAAAGCGCTGAGAAATTTACATCGGGGGCCTGTGCCAACTGCACAAATTCAAGTCGTGAAGACATTTGAGAACACTCCGTCCAAGGCATCGTAACTCCGTAATAAATGGAAATTACGACGATGATAAAAGTGTTACCTATGTCTCCCTACAAGTGTTACCCATGTCCCCCGGCTAAACAGCACAAAGTGCCAGTCCCCCTGCTGCACCCGCTCTCGCCCTCATCCGGCAATCGCCTTCGCACAATCGCGCACCAGCGCCGGCCCTGCATAAATCAAGCCGCTGTAGAGCTGCACCAGCGCCGCGCCGGCGGCGATCTTGGCGCGGGCGTCGTCGCCCTTCATGATGCCGCCCACGCCGATGATCGGCAGCTCGTCGCCCAGTTCCGAGCGCAGCGCGCGGATCACCCGGTTCGACAGTTCGAACACGGGCGCGCCCGACAGACCGCCTGCTTCGGCGCCGTGCGGCATGCCTTCGACCGCGCTGCGCGACAGGGTCGTGTTGGTGGCGATGACGCCGTCGATCTTGTGGCGCAGCAGGGCGGCGGCGATTTCCTTGACCTGGTCGCCATCGATGTCGGGCGCGATCTTCAAGGTCAGCGGCACGTATTTCTTGTGCTGGTCGGCCAGGCGCGCTTGTGCTTCTTTTAATTGCGCGAGCAGCGCGTCGAGTTCGGTGGCGCCCTGCAGCTGGCGCAGATTTTTGGTGTTGGGCGAGGAGATGTTGACGGTGACGTAGCTGGCGAACGGGTACACCTTGCGCAGGCATTCGAGATAATCGTCGGCGGCGCGCTCGATGGGGGTGTCGGCGTTCTTGCCGATGTTCAGGCCCAGCACGCCCTCCTTATTCTGGTAGAACTTCGAGGCCTGCACATTGGCGACAAAGGCGTCGACGCCGCCATTATTAAATCCCATGCGGTTGATGATGGCTTTCGCCGCCGGCAGGCGGAACATGCGCGGCTTCGGGTTGCCGGCCTGGCCGCGCGGGGTCACGGTGCCGATTTCGATGGAGCCGAAGCCGAGCGCTGCCAGGCCGTCGATATAGGCGCCGTCCTTGTCCAGGCCGGCGGCCAGGCCGATCGGATTCGGAAAGCGGATGCCCATTACCGTTCTCGGATCGTCGGCCGGCTTCGCGAACGCGCGCGTCAGGCCCAGCGCGGCCGCGCGGCGCAGGGCGGGCAGGGTGAGATTGTGCGCGGCTTCGGGATCGATCGAGAACAGCAGGGGGCGGGTGAGGGCGTACAGCAGTTTGTCGGACATAAGGGCTGGCGGGCGGCTATCGGTGGACGAGCCGCTATTTTAAGCCCTTATCTATTCCCTTATCTATCCAACAAATCCCACTTGCCGTCGATCCTGGCCTCGAGCGGGCGGAAATTGGTTTTGTAGGCCATCTTCGGACTCTGCTCGATCCAGTAGCCCAGGTAGACGTAGGGCAGTCCCAGCTCGTCGGCCTGGGCGATCTGCCACAGCACGTTGTAGGTGCCGAACGACGCGCCCGCCACGTCGGGATCGAAAAACGTGTACACCGACGACAGGCCGTCGGAGAGCACGTCGATGATCGACACCATGCGCAAGGTGCCGTCCTGCTCGCGGAACTCGACCAGGCGCGTATTGACCCGGCTCTGCAGCAGGAATTGGGCGTACTGGTCGCGGCTGTCCTGGTCCATGCCGCCGCCCACGTGGCGGGTGCTCTGATAGCGCAGGTACAGGTCGTAGTGCTCGTCCGAGAAGCCGAGATTGGCGACAATTGCGGCCAGTCCCGCATGGCGCGCGGCGGCGCGGCGCTGGCTGCGGCTGGGTTTGAATTCGGCGGTGCGCACCCGCACCGGGATACAGGCCTTGCAGCCGTCGCAGTAGGGACGGTACGTAAAAATACCGCTGCGCCGAAAGCCGTTTTTCACCAGTTCGGAATAGACGTCGGCATTGATCAGATGCGACGGCGTGGCCACCTGCGAGCGCGCCTGGCGCGCGTCGAGATAGCTGCACGGATAGGGCGCCGTGGTGTAGAACTGCAGCGTCGAGAAAGGCAGATCGTTCAGGTGCGTCATGCGGAATGCTCGCGTAGTGACGTGGTTGCCGGTGGCAGGCCGGGACAGCGATGTCAGTGGGCCGTTTATCTATTCTAACGAATCTTTGGCGCCGCTGTTTTTGCCGTGGTGTCTTGTGCGGCCGGCGTGAACGGATCGATCGGCTGCCATCCTGTAATCGCCGGCTGGCGGATCGCTACCTTGACATGTTCAAGAAAGCGCTCGCGCGCAATCGGCGCCGCGCCGAGCGAGGCCAGGTGCGAAGTCTCCTGCTGACAGTCGATCAGGTGCACGCCATGCGCGCGCAGGAACGCCACCAGATAGGCCAGGGAGATCTTGGAGCCGTCGCTGACGCGCGCGAACATCGACTCGCCGTAGAACATGCGGCCGATGCACACGCCATACGCGCCGCCGGCAAGCTCTCCGTCGACCCATAACTCGGCCGAGTGGGCGTAACCCATCTCGAATAAGCCCGTATAGCCGGCGATGATGTCTTTTGAAATCCAGGTGCCGGGACCGTCCTTGCGCGGCGCGGCGCAGGCCCGCATGACGTCTTCGAAGGCGCTGTCGAAGCGCACCTGCCAGCGTCCTCCTGACAGGCGGCTTTTCTCGACCCGGCGCAATGTCTTGCGCAGGCTGTCGCTGACGTGAAATCCGCTTGTTTCAAGCACCATGCGCGGGTCGGTGCTCCACCACAGGATCGGCTGACCCTCGGAAAACCACGGGAAGATGCCGCGCTGGTAGGCCGCCAGCAGGCGCTGCGGCGACAGGTCGGCGCCGGCCGCCAGCAAGCCCGGCGCGTCGACGGTCAGGGCGCTGGCGACATCGGGAAACGGCGTGTTCGTTTCGAGCCAGGGAATCATGGCTTATGCGAGGTCGGATTGATGGGCCTGTGCCGCCAGCATCGGCTTGACGATGTCGTGTTCGTGAAAGCCGTAAACGCCGCCCTTGAGCACCTTCTTGCGGTCTTCGAAAAACAGCTCGAGGGTGGTGCGGATGGTCGGAAACGCCAGCTCGGCCCAGGGAATCTCGCGCTCGCTGAACATCTGCACATCGAGGCTTTCGATGCCGGCGGCGTAGTCGAGATCGATCAGGCGCGCCAGGTAAAACAGGTGAACCTGGTGGACGTGGGCGACGTTGAGCATGGAGAACAGGGGGCCGAGCTCGATGTTGGCGCCGGCTTCCTCGACGGTTTCGCGGATGGCGGCGGCGGCCGTGGTCTCCGCATTTTCCATGAAGCCGGCCGGCAGCGTCCAGTAACCATGGCGCGGCTCGATAGCGCGCTTGCACAATAAAACCTTAAGTTCGCCGTCACGCTCCCAGATGGGAATCGATCCCACCACCAGCTTGGGATTCTGATAATGAATGGTGCCGCACTGGGTGCAGACGAAGCGCGGACGGTTGTCGCCTTCCGGGATAGCCAATGCGACCGGGTGGGCGCATTCGGAGCAAAAGTTCATAGTTAGCCGAAGAGTAGTGTTTCGCCTACTTTACACCGATTGCTGCCATGACGGCGAGTACGCCAGGCTGGAATGGCGGCAGCCGGCATCACCAGGGCGTCGGCGGGTCAAGGCCGCAATCGAAGCGCTTGAGGCGCCGTGCAGGGGCCCAGGCAGTGACGACGATTGGGTATTGATTGCATGCTGCTATCGCACATACGGACGAGATTAATATTGCCTAAATTGGCCAGCTCCTCTATAATAACGGCACAGACGCGGGGTGGAGCAGTCTGGCAGCTCGTCGGGCTCATAACCCGAAGGTCACAGGTTCAAATCCTGTCCCCGCAACCAAATTTGAAAACCGTCGATATGCGCAAGCATGTCGGCGGTTTTTTCTTTGGCGCGACTATTTTTCGACGTGGCGCAAGGTCAGGTCAGGCAGGCGCGACAATGCCGCCGCCATGCGGTCCAACCCTCGCACAAAGGGGAAGACCATGGCGACATTGGAAGACATCAACGAATTCTGGGGCTGGACCGGCTTGATCGCCGTCGAGGTGCTGGCCGAGAACGATTTCGGCAACCTGATCATGCGCGACGAAGATGACAGCTACTGGTGGTTGTGTCCGCAGGAACTGAGCTGCCGGCAAGTGGCGCGCCACCGCGCCGGTTTCGAGGCGCTGTCGTACAACCAGCATTTCCTCAAATGCTGGTATGCAACCGAGCTGCGCAATGTGGCGCTGAAGGCGCTCGGTCCGCTCGGCGCCGGCCGTAAATACTGCATGACGGTGCCCAGCGCCCAGGGCGGCGACTGGCGCGCCGACAATCTGGCGACGGCGCCGCTGTCGGTGTTGATCCGTTTTACGGGCGAGGTGGCCGAGGCGATCGACAGCGCGCGCTGATGCCGAGTTTTTGCTGCGCTTATGCCGCGCTGGCAAGGCTGGCCCACAGCTGGGCGGCCGCCATGGTCCGGTGCGGCGCCCAGCGCGCCAGCAGCGCTTCGGTGCGCGCCATGTCCGGCTTGGCGTCTTCTTTCAACAGCTTTTGCAGGGCGGCGCGGATGGCCACGTCGCCGTGCAGCGAACAGTCCGGGTAGCCGTAGCCGCGCAGCAGGGCGTAGTTGACGGTCCAGGGGCCGATACCCTTGACCGCCAGCAGGGCGGCGCTGGCGGCCTTGATGTCGCTATCGCGATCGAGCGAAAGTTCGCCCTGGTCGACCAGGCGCGCCACGCGCAGCAGCGTTTCCGCCTTCGAGCGCGAGAATTTACGGCTGAGCAGCTGGTCGATATCGACGCGGGCGGCGTCGGCCGCCTCGGGATAGCACCACAGGCCGCTGCTGTGCCGGACGCCGGCCTGCAAAATAAAACTGCGGCGCAGGGCGATGGCAAAAGCGAGGTTGATTTGCTGGCCCATGATGGCCCAGGTGAGCGCTTCGAACACCGTGGCCGACTGCACGATGCGCAGCGCGCCATGGCGGCTTGCCAGGTCTTTCAGCAGCTCGTCGCCGCGCGCCATCGCCATGAACGGCGCCGGGTCGATGCGCAGACCGATGATATTGAGCAGGGCGTCGCCCACCATCGCCTCGGCCCTGTTTGATAGCGGCGCATCGGCCGCGATGTCGCACAGCGCCTCGCCGGGCGTGAAGGCGACATCGAACAGCACCGGCACGCCATCGAGCATGACGGCCTTGAGCAGGCGATTGTCGCTGATCCGTTCGCTGACCCCTTCCGCATCGCGGCCGTGGAAGGCCAGCACGTCGGCGGCGGCGTAATCGGCCGGCAGCGGTAGGCTGGTCCGCACGGCCTGCCTCACCGGCTCACTCGCGCACGCAGGCGGCGCTGCTGCCCTCGACGCGGGCCTGGTCGAGCGCCTTAGCGTGATTCAACTGCTGATAGTCGGGCACGCCGTTTTTCACCGCCGTCAGTTCGGCCAGGATGGAGATGGCGATTTCAGCCGGCGTCTTGCTGCCGATGTACAGGCCCACCGGGCCGTGCAGCCTGGCCAACTGCGCCTCGCTGACGTCGAACAGTTTCAGTCGTTCGCGCCGCTTGTTGTTGTTGGAGCGCGAGCCGATCGCGCCGACATAGAAAGCGTCGGATTTCAAAGCCTCCATCAGCGCCAGGTCAGATCGGAAG
>JAQGNM010000194.1 GCA_028291845.1 Massilia sp.
CTGGCTGGAGCCGAGGATGTCGTCATCGGCCGCGCCGCCGGTGATGGTCAGCGCCGGCGCCAGCAGCATCAAGTCTTCACGCACCAGCAACGCGCCGCCGTCGATGCCCATCGACTCGACCGCGTCGTTGAGCAAACCATCGGTGACGCGCACAGTGGCGTCGCCCACCTGCACGATCAGATCGTTGGTGTGGGCCGCATCGGTGACCACCGTGAACGCCATCTGCGCTTCGGTTCCGGCGAAGATAAAGCGGTTGCGGCCCTGGCTGTCGTGGATGGTCGGCGGCCCGGCGCTGCCGTTCTCGGCCGCGGCCTGGTCCTGTGCTTCGGCCATGGCCATGCCGCGCGCGCTGCTGGCGGACGCCTGGGTGAACACGTAGATGTCGTCGCCCGCGCCCCCTTCCATGATGTCGCCCTGGCTGCCAATGAGGGTGTCGTTGCCGTCGCCGCCCTGCAGCAGGTTGCTGCCGGCCCCGCCCACCAGGTAGTCGTCGCCGCTGCCGCCCACCACGGTGTCATTGCCCTCGCCGCCCAGCAGCACGTCGTTGCCGTCGCCGCCGCGCAGCATGTCGTTGCCGCTGCCACCGGCCAAGGTGTCGTTGCCCGCGCCGCCGTCGAGCTGGTCGTTGCCGCCAGCGCCGCCTTCCTCGGTGTAGTCTCCCATCAGATAATCATTGCCCTCGTCGCCGAACAGGGCGTCGTCGCCGCCGTTGCCGTACAAGGTGTCCTGACCGAGGCCGCCGTGAAGCTCGTCGTTGCCGTGCAAGGTGTTCGCCAAGGTCAGGTTGTCGCCCTGCAGTTCGTCGTCGTCGCTGCCGCCAAACAAGGTGTCGTTGCCGCCATCGCCGGCGAGGAAGTCGTTGCCGGTGCCACCATCGAGCAAATCGTTGCCGTGAGCTTCTGCGGCCAGCACATCGGCTGGGGCGTCGCCGTTCATGACGTCCCTGCCGGCGCCACCGAGCAGCACGTCGTTGCCGCCACCGCCCGCCATCTGGTCGTTGCCTTCTCCGCCGTCGAGCATGTCGTTGCCGTTGAACGCGGTCTCCAATCCCTCGGCGGAAGCATCGCCCCACATGGTGTCGTCGCCTGCGCCGCCGTACAACTGGTCGTCGCGGCCGCCGCCATCAAGGTAGTCGTTGCCGTCGCCGCCATCGAGGTAGTCGTTGCCGGTGAACTCGGAAGAAAGCTTTTTCGGGCTGTCGTCGCCAAACAGGCGGTCGGCGTCGGTACCGCCTTCGAGGCGGTCATTGTTGCCGTTGCCAAACAACACATCGTCACCGGCGCCTCCGATCAGCACATCCGCGCCGTGCGCGGCGCCTGCTGTGAATTCGGCAGAGCCCGGGTCATAATAGGCGCCGTCGCCGTCGATGGTGTCGTTGCCATCGTCGCCGAACAGCACATCGGCACCTTTCATGCCGAAGATGTTGTCGTTGCCGACGCCGCCGTGCACGAGGTCGTCGCCGGTGCCGCTGCCGATCTGGTCATTGCCGTCGCCGCCGTCGATGTCACTGTTGCCATCCATCGTCACTTGCGACAGATTGCTGCCGACGATGAACATCTTGGTGTCGCCGTAGGCATTGACTACGTCGGAGTAGGTGGCAACCCAGCCGAAACCGCGTGCCAATTCAACACCGGGACCGGCCGCGACCCGTTCATCGACGAGGACCCTGCCGCCTCTCGGCGGGACAACGCCGGCGCCCGAGCCGAAAATGAAGTCGTCGCCCGCGCCGCCGCGCAGGATGTCGGCGCCGCCGCCGCCCACCAGCAAATCGGCGCCGTCACCGCCTTCGATGGTGTCGTCACCGTCCAGGCCGTCGATCATGTCGTTGCCGCCCAGGCCGGCCATGCTGTCGCCGAACCAGCTGCCGCGCAGAATGTCGGATGCGCCCGCTTGCGCGCCGTCATTGACGTAGTTGCCGTACTGGTCCTGCACATACTCCTTGGCCGCCTCGTTATAGCGTTTCTTGAAGTCGCCCTGCAGGTTGAGGGTAACCGGGCCAGCCGGCGGCGCGGCGTCGGCCAGCACGATGCCCAGCTGGCCCGGCTGCCAGTTGAGAATGGAAATGGCGTTGCCTCCCCCTTCCTGCGTAATCAACAGGGTCGAACTTCCGTGGCCATCGTCGGTTTGCACATAGGTATATTTCTTGCCGCCAGTGCTTCCCTCCCACTTGCCGGCGCCGATTTTCGGGCCACCGGCCAGCGCCGCATTGTCGACTGTGATGGAGCCGTCGCCAGCGGCGTCGATGATGACGTCCTGGCCGAAGGCGCCGGAAAAATTGTAGCGGTCCTGACCTCGGCCGCCAACCAGGGTATCGTTGCCGGCGCCGCCGTCGAGCTGATCGTTGCCGGCGTCGCCTTCCAGGTAGTCGTTGCCGCCGACACCAGCGAGTACATCGTCGCCGTCGCCGCCGAACAGGCTGTCCGCCTGGCTGCCGCCTGCCAGGCTGTCATTGCCGGCAGCGCCGAAGACGACGTAGCGGTCGGCGTCCGAGCGGCCGCGCCGCATCGTCATGCCGGTGGCCACGTCAATATAGACGGTAGGGTCATAGTCGAAGCCAGTCGCGGCGGCATCACCCGCGCTCGAGAGGCTGGCGTCGGTGAGATCGTAGCGCGCATTGGCCGTGTTGTAATAACTGATGCGTTGACTCAGCTGCGCGCGCGCGTTCAGCCAGCTGTCGGTGAACTGGGCGCTGCCCAGTGCCAGCTGGGTTGGGGATAGCACGCGGTCTTCGTTCCAGGTCTTGTACAAACCGGCCTGATTGATGCCCAAAGCGGCGTCGACGTTGCCGGTCAGGGTGAACGGAGTCAGATAGTACAGGCTGAGAAACAGGCCGAACGATGTGCCGGCGCCGCCCGCACTGGTAGGAGCCGCACCCAGCACGCCTTCGCGCAGCAGGCCGGAATAGCTGGCAAGGATGGCGTTGAGGGTTTTATAAAAGGTGGTACGGCCCGTGTAGCCAGCACCGTCGGTGACCTCGGCCCACGTATTGCCCGCCGGGTTGCCCTTAAGGCGCGAGACGGCGCCACCGTCGAACACGCCCAGCATGTCACCCAGTGCGTTGACGACGTTTTCCAGCACGTCGCCGATGGCCCGGCCCTGGCTACCACCTATCAAGAGGTCGCCATCGACGCGGCGCAGGTTGGAGGCAGCTTCGAAAATGGTGTTCAGAGTAGCGATAGTGGCGCTGCTGCCGGCCACCTGTGCAGGCAGCAGGTTGACCAGCATGTTTTCGACCGCGAGCGCATCCTGCAGCAGCACCAGGCTGTGGGTGTCGCCAAAGTCACTTAAAGCGTATTTATCCTGCAGCAAATTGAAACCCTGGAACAGGCCGGCCAGCACGTTTTTGGCAATACCGCCTCGGTACAGGGGCTGGTCTTCGATGAACACCTGCACATCGGCGCCGGCGTGCCATTGGCTGTTGGCCACCGCCGACGGTGTCGTCATGCCTACGATATCGTACTGATTAGTGAGAGTGACCGGCACAAACGCTTTCTTGCCGAAGGTGCGCGTGAAGCCACCCCACAAGCCCGCGGAAGTGGTGCCGTCACCGGCGAACGACACGGCCAGCTGGTAATCCAGCGTCGCCGCTTCGATCCTCGAGACCGCCACATCGAGCGGATGGGCGTTCGGATCGGCGCCGCCTCCGGCCGTCAACGGTTTAATACGCGCCGCTTCGTCGATCAGGGTCGCAACGTTGCCAAGTGCTTCTTCAATGCGCTTGAGGCCCTTGTCGATCGCCGGATCGAGCGGCATCTCCGGATCGGTCAGCACGTAGCGCGCGCCGTTCAGATAGTTCTTGGCCTGGGCGACACTCCAGCCTTGCTGCGTCATCCCGGTTCGCACGGTGCGGTAGATGTCGACAACGGCAGCATTGCCGAACGCGGTTTCGATCACCTGCTGGCCGCCCTGGGCCGCCGTCATTTGCGTGAATGCAGCCAGCGCGGTGGTCGGCGCAATGGTGCCGCTCTGGCCCACACCAGCGCCGTTGAAAGTCACCACCTGCGCCGCGCGGTTCGGGTGGAGCAAGTTGAAGGCCGTGGCCAGGTGACCGCCCAGGCTGTACCCCGTCACTGAAAACGGCTTGCCGTTCAGTTCGGCGCCGGCGCCGTTCAGCTCGGCGTACCACGCTTCCATGTCACGCAACTGGCCCCACGCCCATCCTGTTTTAGCTATCTCGCGCTCGTTGGTTTCCTTGTTGTCGCGTACGGCATCGTCGATGAATTCGGTGCTGCGAAAGGACATGACCAGCTCGCCGGCCACCGCGCCGGTGGCCGGGTCGTCTTGGATACACCTGAACAAAGTGCCGGAGAAGCCAGTGCCGGTATTGTCTTTTTGGCTGACGACTTCCCAGTGTGCGACGAAGGCGGTGGCTTCGGATTCGGTGAATTTGCTGGAATGATCGTTGCCACGAACCAATGCTTTGATAAGCAGTGCTCCGGTGAGTGGCGTGGTGCCCAAGTCAAGCAAATATGCCTCGGCAGCCATTTGAAGAATTGAGAATTTGTATTCGCTGTTGACGGTGATGGTCATTATTTAACCTGAATAGGATGAAGAACTTTTTCTACGAAACGCAAGGCTTGGCCGTCCTGAAAGGTAGCGCCGTGGGGCGAGCCGAAGGAAGGACAAGCATAATTGGCTGCAAGCAGCCAAGGCGAGCGGCCTCCCCCGGCGTAGCCCTGGGCGGGGTCATACATGTAACCGATACGTTCAGCGATCACCTCACCGGTCTGTAAATCGATCACTTTTAAGGAACTGCCGGCAATCCACAGTTTTCTGTCCTCGGCCGTCGATATATCGTGGTAATCGACTCCATAGCGGGGCGCATAACCAGCCGCGGGTTTGCTGTTCATGGCAAAGCGCTTGTATCCCTTAAGGTAGTGCTTGTTGTTCAACCACGGCTCCTCGACTCTACCGGTGTAACGGTGGCGGACGTTATCAGTCGGCCGTATCGCCTCAACAAACGAATAACCGGATGGCAGCATTGAACGCGTCTGCTTTTGTGCAGGCTGCGCGGCGAGCAGTCGCACGTCATAGAACTCGCGCAAGAACGTTTGCAGGTAGTCCTCACCGGGCAGGTCGCTGCCGTACGGATCATCCATTACAAACTGATCGCCAAAATTCACATGAGCCGGCCGCAGTTTAAGAACGAAAATGCCTTCCACATTGTCGACCGTACGCTTGATTTTTTCGCCCGCCGATTCGCAGCGCTGCTTGAACAGGCGCTGTGCATGGAGCGCCGCGCTGTCGCCGTCGCGCGTTGCCGCCACACCGCAGCCAGCTTGCAGCATCGCCAGCGCCAAGCCGATCCATCGACATTGCAATCTCATTGTCCATTCCTTTGCGTGGATTCCGGATTGCCGTACAAGGGGCCGGCGCCAGCGCCGTTGAGTTCGGCGTACCACGCTTCCATGTCACGCAACTGGCCCCACGCCCATCCTGTTTTGAAGATCTCGCGCTCGTTGGTTTCCTTATTGTCGCGTACGGCATCGTCGATGAATTCGGTACTGCGAAAGGACATGACCAGCTCGCCGGCCACCGCGCCGGTGGCCGGGTCGTCTTTGATGCACTTGAACAATGTGCCGGAGAAGCCAGTGCCGGTATTGGCTTTTTGGCTGACGACTTCCCAGTGTGTACTGAAGGCGGCGGCTTCGGATTCGGTAAATTTGCTTGTGTGGTCATTACCGCGAACCAACGACGCTACCAAGCGAGATCCTGTAAGCGGCACGCTGCCCGAATCCAGCAAAAATGCTTCCGCCGCCATTTGAAGAATCGAGAATTTATATTCACTGTTGACGGTAATTGACATTATTTATCCTTTGATGGGTGAAGCAGTTTTTCGACGAAACGCAGAGTCTGACCAATCTGGAAACTGGAGGCGTGGCCGGCGCCGAACGCGGGACAGGCATAACGTGCCGCAAGCAGCCAGGGAGAACGGCCGCCGGAAGTCACGCCCTGCGCGGGATCGATCATGTAGCCAACCCGCTCCGCGATCACCTCTTTCGTATGCAGGTCGATGACCTGCAGGGAACTCCCGGCGATCCATAATTTTCGGTCTTCCGTCGTCGATATGTCGCGGAAGTCAACGCCATAACGCGGCGCGGGGCCGGCCGCCGGCT
>JAQGNM010000199.1 GCA_028291845.1 Massilia sp.
CACGGCCGCGGTGGTGGCCCAGCCCGACCTGAAATGGGGCGAGACGCCGTGCGCCTTCGTCGAACTGCATGCCGGCGCACAGGCTGGCGCGGCCGAGCTGGGTGCGCATTGCAGGCAGCACCTGGCGCATTTCAAGGTGCCCAGGACCATTTTGATCGGCCCGATCGGCAAGACCTCGACCGGCAAAGTCCAGAAGTACCAGTTGCGCGAACTGGCACGCCAGATGAGCGGCATCGCACCGGAACGCGCGACATGAGCGCGACATGAGCGCGCAGAACCTATCACGGAGACACTGACAATGACGGCAATGGTACTGGAAGCAATCGGGTTGACGCGGGAGTTCAAGGGCTTCACGGCGGTCGACCATGTCGACCTCAGGGTGCAGCGCGGGCACATCCATGCCCTGATCGGTCCGAACGGCGCCGGCAAGACAACCTGCTTCAATCTGCTGACAAAATTCCTGGTGCCCAGCGCGGGCCAAATCCTGTTCAATGGACGCGACATCACCGCGGCGACGCCCTCGCAGATCGCACGGCAGGGGGTGATTCGTTCGTTTCAGATTTCCGCGGTGTTCGCGCACCTGACGGTGCTCGAAAATGTCCGCATCGGCCTGCAGCGCGCGCTCGGCACCTCGTTCCGCTTCTGGCAGAGCGAGCGCGCACTGGGCAGGCTGAATGAACGGGCGATGGAACTGCTGGCGCAGGTCGACCTCGATCGTTTCGCCGACAGCATCGCCGCCGACCTGCCGTATGGCCGCAAGCGTGCGCTGGAAATCGCCACGACGCTGGGCATGGAGCCGGAGCTGATGCTGCTCGATGAGCCGACCCAGGGCATGGGACACGAAGACGTGCACCGGGTTACCGAACTGATCAAGAAAATTTCGGCCGGTCGCACCATCCTGATGGTGGAGCACAACATGAGCGTGGTGGCCGGCATCTGCGACCGCATTTCGGTATTGCAGCGCGGCGCCATGCTGGCCGAAGGCAGCTACGCCGAGGTGTCTTCCAATCCGCTGGTGATGGCAGCCTACATGGGCACCAGCGCGGGCGTGCTGGAAGGGGCGCACTGATGGCCGCGCCTGCGCTTGAAATCAGTGGATTGCGCGCCTGGTATGGCGAGTCCCACATCCTGCACGACGTCAGCCTGGTGGTGCAGCCGGGCGAGGTGGTGACCCTGTTGGGCCGCAACGGTTCCGGACGCACCACCACCCTGCGCGCAATCATGGGCCTGACCGGCGCGCGCACCGGCTCGATCAGGATCAACGGGGTGGAGGCGCTCGACCTGCCGACCCACCGGATCGCGCACCTGGGTGTCGGCTATTGCCCGGAAGAGCGCGGCATCTTTTCCTCCTTGTCCACCGAAGAGAACCTGATGCTGCCGCCGCCGGTGTCGCGCACCGATAGTGGGATGTCGGTCGAGGAGGTGTATGCGCTGTTCCCGAATTTGAAGGAACGCCGCACCAGCCAGGGGACGCGCCTGTCGGGCGGCGAGCAGCAGATGCTGGCGGTGGCGCGGATTCTGCGCACCGGCGCGCGCCTGCTGCTGCTCGACGAAATATCCGAAGGGCTGGCCCCGGTCATCGTGCAGGCGCTGGGGCGGATGATCGAAGCGCTGAAAGCGCGCGGTTACACGATTGTGATGGTTGAACAGAATTTCCGGTTCGCGGCGCCATTGGCGGACCGGTTTTACGTGATGGAGCACGGCCAGATCGTGGAGACGTTCGCCGCCTCCGAATTGGCTGCGAAGACGCCGCTGCTGCATGAATTACTAGGTGTGTAGTGAAGTACTTAACGAGTGCAATTCAACAGGAGACGCTATGAAAACTAAAATACGCAGCACCTTGGCCGTGGTATCGGCTTTTACGCTGGCCGCAATCGGCACCGCCGCCCACGCCCAGATTTCAGGTAACACCGTGAAGATCGGCATGATCACCGATATGTCCGGGGTGTATGCCGATATCGATGGGCCGGGCGGCGCCGAAGCGGTCAGGATGGCGATCGCCGACTTCGGCGCCGCGCTGCCCGGCAAGAAGGTCGAGTTCATCGTGGCCGATCACCAGAACAAGGCCGACACGGGCGCCAGCAAGGCGCGCGAATGGTTCGATCAGCAGGGCGTCGACATGATCATCGGCGGCAGCAACTCGTCGGTCAACCTGGCGATCGCCAAGATCGCGCTGGAGAAGAAGAAAATCTTCATCTCGATCGGCTCGGCCTCGTCGCGCCTGACCAACGAAGACTGCTCGCCGTACACCGTGCACTATGTGTACGACACGGTTGCGCTGGCCAAGGGTACCGGCGGCGCCATTGTCAAACAGGGCGGCAAGGCCTGGTACTTCCTGACCGCCGATTATGCGTTCGGCACATCGCTGGAAAACGATACGGCCGCGGTGGTCAAGGCGAACGGCGGCACGGTGCTCGGTTCGGTCAAGCATCCCTTGTCGGCATCGGATTTCTCGTCGTTCCTGCTGCAAGCGCAAGCTTCGAAGGCGCAGATTCTCGGTCTGGCCAACGCCGGCGGCGACGCCATCAATGCGATCAAGGCGGCCAACGAATTCGGCGTGACCAAGACCATGAAGCTGGCCGGCATGCTGATGTTCATCACCGACGTGCATTCGCTCGGCCTGCCCATGACACAGGGCATGTTCCTGACCGACGGCTGGTACTGGGACATGAACGACAGCACCCGCAAGTGGGGCCGGCGCTATTTCGACAAGATGAAGAAGATGCCGACGATGCTGCAGGCCGGCGACTATTCGGCGGCCTTGCATTTCCTGAACGCGGTCAAGGCGATCGGCACCGACGACGCCGACAAGACCATGGCGCAGATGAAGAAGACCCCGGTCAACGACATGTTCGCCAAGGGTGGCGTGATCCGTCCCGACGGGCGCATGGTGCACGACATGTACCTGATGCAGGTGAAGACCCCGGCCGAATCGAAGTATGCCTGGGATTACTACAAGGTGATCCAGACCATTCCGGGCGAACAGGCCTATACGGCGAAGGCTGATTCCAAATGCGTGCTGTGGAAGTAAGGTAGTTCGGGCTCGGCGGCGGCAGGCGTGCCGCCGAGCGCCTCAGTGAACATTCCAACCCCTTACGGCTACAGACTCCATGGATATTTTCGGCATTCCCCTGCAAGCGATGTTGAGTCAGCTTTTGCTGGGACTCGTCAACGGCTCGTTCTACGCCATCCTGTCGCTTGGCCTGGCGGTGATTTTCGGCCTGCTCAACGTCATCAATTTTTGTCATGGCACCCTGTACATGATGGGCGCCTTCCTGGCCTGGATGGGCCTGACCTATTTTGGCCTGGATTACTGGTTGATGCTGATCCTGGCGCCGCTGGTGGTGGGCGCGTTCGCGATCGTGGTCGAGAAGACCATGCTGCACCGGCTCTACAAGCTGGACCACCTGTACGGATTGCTGCTCACCTTCGGCATCACGCTGATGACCGAAGGTTTGTTCCGCTCGGTGTACGGCGTCTCCGGGCAGCCGTTCTCGGTGCCGCAACAACTGTCCGGCGCCACCGACCTCTGGTTCATGGCACTGCCCAACTATCGTGCCTGGGTGGTGCTCGCTTCGCTGACCGTGTGCTTCTCGACCTGGTTCGTCATCGAAAAAACCAGGCTGGGCGCGTATCTGCGCGCCGGCACGGAAAACCCGCGGCTGGTGGCGGCCTTTGGCGTCAACGTGCCGCTGCTGGTGACCTTGACCTACGGCTTCGGCGGCGCGCTGGCGGCGTTCGCCGGCGTGCTGGCGGCCCCGGTGATCCAGGTCTCCCCGCTGATGGGATCGAATCTCATCATCGTCGTGTTCGCAGTGGTGGTGATCGGCGGCATGGGCTCGATCGCCGGTTCGGTGCTGACCGGACTCGCGCTCGGCGTGATCGAAGGAATGACACGGGTGTTTTACCCGGAAGCGTCGGCAACCGTGGTCTTCATCATCATGGCGATCGTCCTGATGCTGCGCCCGGCCGGTTTGTTCGGCAAAGAAAAATGACCAGGATGACAGGTATGGACAAGAAACTCGGATATGCAATCGCATTGGCGCTTGCAGTGGTGGCGCCGGCGGTATTTTACCCGGTGTTTTTAATGAAACTGCTGTGCTTTGCCTTGTTTGCCTGCGCCTTCAATTTGCTGATCGGCTTTACCGGCCTGCTGTCGTTCGGCCACGCCGCCTTTTTCGGCGGCGCCGGCTACGTCGCCGCCCATGCGCTGAAAAGCTGGGGGCTGCCTTTCGAAATCGGCCTGCTGATGGGGGTGGCCGCGGCCGCCGCGATCGGGCTGCTGATGGGCGCACTGGCCATCCGCCGCCAGGGGATCTATTTCACCATGATCACGCTGGCACTGGCACAGATGCTGTTCTTCGGGTTTTCCCAGGCGCCGTTCACCGGCGGCGAAGACGGCCTGCAGGCAGTGCCGCGCGGACGCCTGCTCGGGGTGCTCGACCTGGCCAACGACATCACGCTCTACTACGTGGTGCTGGCGATTGCCGCCGCCGGCTTCGCCTTCATCATCCGCATTATCCATTCGCCGTTCGGCCAGGTGCTCAAAGCGGTCAAGGAAAACGAGCCGCGCGCGATCTCGCTCGGCTACGACGTCGACCGCTACAAGCTGCTGGCGTTCGTCCTGTCGGCCGCGCTGTCAGGCCTGGCCGGCGCCATGAAGGTCGCGGTGCTCGGCTTCGAAACGCTGATCGACGTGCATTGGGCGATGTCGGGAACGGTGGTCCTGATGACGCTGGTCGGCGGCCTCGGCACCATTGTCGGTCCGGTGGTCGGCGCCATC
>JAQGNM010000309.1 GCA_028291845.1 Massilia sp.
GGCGTGATGCCGCTGTATCACACCATGGGCGTGCGCTCGCTGCTGGCGATGGCGCTGGTCGACGGCTGCTTCGTGTGCGTGCCGAAGTTCGATCCGGCGGCGGTGCTGGCGGCGATCGAGAACGAAAGGATCACCAATCTGTACCTGGTGCCGACCCTGTACCACGACGTCATCGCCCATCCGAACTGCCCCAGCACCGACCTGTCGTCGGTGCGCAAGCTGGGCTTTGCCGGTGCCTCGATGAACGACGCCCTGCTGAAAAAGCTCGACGCGCTGTTCAAGCCGGAGCTGTTCGTCAATCACTACGGCTCGTCCGAGGTGTACACCTTCAGCATCGACCAGGACGCCGTCAAAAAGCCCGGCAGCGCCTGCCGCGCCGGCATCAACCAGCGCCTGCGCGTGGTGCGCCTGAACAGCGGCGACCCGGAACTGGTCGCCGCCCGCTTCGAGGAGGGCGAGATCATCGTCGATCTGGCCGGCGACGAAGCCTTCGAGGGCTACTGGAACCGCCCGGACGCCAACGCCAAGTCCTTGCGCGCCGGCTGGTACTTCACCGGCGACACCGGCTACCTGGACAGCGACGGCGACCTGTTCGTCTCGGGCCGCACCGACGACATGATCATCAGCGGCGGCGAAAATATCTCGCCGGTCGAAATCGAAAGCCTGCTGTCGCTGCACCCGGCGGTCGATGAGGTGGCGGTGGTCGGTTTGCCCGATGCGCGCTGGGGCCAGTGCGTTACCGCCTTCATCAAGCGCCGCATGCCGGTGACCGAGGCCGAACTCGACGCCCACTGCCGCACTTCGGGACTGGCCAATTTCAAGCGGCCGCGCGCCTACGTGTTCGTGGTCGAAGTGCCCCGTTCCCCGGTCGGCAAGCTGTTGCGCCGCAAGCTGGTCGCCAACGAATACGAAGCAGAAGCACCGCAGTAATGCATTGCCCAGTGGTCCCCGCACTAATAAGATTTAAAAACCTCTAATAACTTCAATAAGGAGACAATATGAAAACCGTTTTCGCACACAAGCTGATGGTCGCCGCGCTGCTGGCCGGCTTTGGCGCCGCCGCACCCGCCTGGGCCCAGGAACCGATCCGTATCGGCGTCGTCACCCCGCTGTCGGGCACCTATTCGGCGCTGGGCCAGCAGGTCAAGTGGGGCATCGAGCTGGCCACCAAGGAAATCAACGCGGCCGGCGGCATCATGGGCCGCAAGGTCGAGCTGCTGTTCGAAGACGAGGAAGCCAACCCTTCGGTGGCAACGCCGAAAGCGGAAAAGCTGTTCCAGGTGTCGAAGGTCGACTTCCTCACCGGCACCGTCAATTCGGCGTCGACCCTGGCGGTAGGCCAGCTGGCCGAGCGCAACAACCGCCTGATCGCCACCACCGTGTCGTTCTCCGACACCATCACCGGCGACAAATGTTCGCCGAACGTCTTCCGCGTCAATGCCAAGGCGGGCCAGCAGTCGGCCGCGCTGGCCGAGTGGCTGAGCAAGGCGAAGCCGAATGCAAAGGTGTTTTATCTGGGCCCCGACTACGAGATGGGCCGCAGCACCGTGGCCGCGTTCAAGAGCGCGGCCGAGAAGAAGGGCGCCAAGACCGTCGGCGAAGTGTTCGCACCGCTCGACAACAAGGATTATTCGCCGTTCTTCGGCCAGGTACGCGCCGCCCGCCCGGACGTGATGTACACCTCGGTGGCCGGCAACGACACGGTGCGCCTGTTTAATCAGATGTCGCAATACGGCCTGCTCAAGAACATGACGGTGGTGGGCGCCTCCGGCACCCTGACTTCGCAGAACCTGGCGGCGGTCGGCAAGGCCGGCGAAGGCTTCGTCACCGGCGTCGGCTACTCGGTCGAGATCGACCTGCCGGAGAACCAGAAATTCGTCAAGGCCTTCCAGGACTACGCCAAGGCCGCGCCCGACCTGTACGGCGCCGACTCGTACGGCGTCATGTTCTTCTACAAGGCTGCCGTCGAAAAGGCGAAAAGCACCGACACCGACAAGGTGCGCACGGCGATGCGCGGCCTCGAGTGGATGACCCCGCAGGGCAAGAAAACCATGCGCGCGGGCGACCACCAGGCCATCCAGGACATGTATGCCACCCAGATGACCAACGGTAAATTCAAGATCCTCAGCAAAGTGGCGGGCGACGCCGCCATCGGCGCCGATACCTGCACCCGGTTTTAAGCTGCCGTGCCCAGCCGGCGCCGGTGCGCCGGCTGCATCAACAAGAAGATAGTGCAGAGGATAGCAATATGGGTGGTTTCATCGATACACTGCAGTTCGTACTGGCGCCGCAAATCGTCAACGGACTGTCGATCGGCGTGGCAGTGATTCTGATGGCGCTCGGGCTGACCATCATTTTTGGTCTGCTCGATGTCATCAACATGGCGCACGGCGAATTCTATGCGCTGGGCGCCTACCTGGGCGTGAGCCTGGCGGCGGCCGGCGTCAATTTCTGGCTGCTGCTGCTGCTGGTGCCGTTGATCATGGCGCCGATCGGCTACGCCTTCGAGCGCATGCTGATCCAGCGCGTGTTCCACCAGAAGGACCGTCACATCCTGACCTTGCTGCTGACCTTCGGCCTGGCGATCATCATGGAAGATCTGTTCAAGGTGTTTTATGGTCCGCAGGCGCTGACCGCCGCCACCCCGATCGAGGGCGCCAGCGAAGTGGCCGGCATGTTCTTTCCGAACTACCGGCTGTTCCTGATGGCGATCGGCAGCGCCATCATCGCCCTGGTCTGGATCGTGGTTTACCGCACCAGCCTGGGGGCCATGGTGCGCGCCGCCGCGTTCGACAGGAATATGGCCTCATCATTAGGCGTGCCAGTCTCGCACGTGTATGCCGGCACCTTCGCCTTCGGCGTGGCGCTGGCCGCCCTGGCCGGCGTGCTGCTGGCGCCGGTGTACTCGGTGTTTCCGACCATGGGCAAGGATTTTATCTTGCTGGCCTTTAGCGTCGTCATCGTCGGCGGCCTTGGCAGCATCAAGGGCGCCGTTATCGCCGGCCTGGTGCTGACGCAAATCCAGGCCATCGCCAGTCTCTATATATCTCCCTCGTGGACCGACCCGCTGGTGTTCGCCATCATGGTGGCGGTGCTGATGGTGCGCCCGCAAGGCTTGTTCGGGAGGCTCGGTCATGCTTGATTCCGTACTTCGTCCGGGCGCCAATGCCGCAGTGCCTGTGCTGGGCGCGGTGGCGCGGCGCGAGCGCATCGCCCGCAACGCCGTGCGCTACTTCGCCTTTTTGTTCATCGCCCTGGCCCTGCTGTTCGCCGTGATTGCCAGCGTCGTCAAGGACGTGTTTTTCTTCCGGCTCGCCACCGAAGCCTTGATCTACGGCGGCTTCGCCATGGGTGTCGATCTGCTGCTCGGCTACGCCGGCCTGCTCTCGCTCGGCCACGCGCTGTTCTTCGGCCTGGGCGCGTATGTCTCCGGGCTGGTGCTCAAGGAGTGGGGCGCCTCGTTCTGGCTGGCGCTGGGCAGCGTATTTCTGGCCGCGCTGGTGGTCGGAGGCGTCGCCGGCATCATCGCCATCCGTGCGCGCGGCGTGTATTTTGCGCTGATCACCTTCGGCCTGGCCGAAGTGGTCTCGAAAATCGTTTTCAATACCCGTGAACTGGGCGGCTCCGACGGCATCATCGGCATTCCCGTGGTGCAGGCCAATTTTGGTTTGTTCAGCGTCGACAGCAGCCATCCCGGCAGTTTTTTCCTGCTGGTGCTGGCCTTGATCATGGCCATGTACTTCATCCTGGAAGCGCTGCTGCAAACGCCGGCGGGGCGCCTGATCGTCGCCATCAAGGCCAACGAGCACCGCGTGCCTTTCCTCGGCTTTTCGGCGCAGCGCCATAAATTGTTCGCTTTTATTTTGGCGGCCATCGTCACGGCCATGGCCGGGGCCCTGTACCCGATGCTGCGCGGCTTCGTCTCGCCCGAGCTGATGTTTTTTCAAGCTTCGGGCAATGCGGTCATCACCGTCATCCTCGGCGGCGTCGGCACCCTGATCGGTCCCCTGTACGGCAGCGTGATCCTGTCGGCCCTGAAGTCGATCGTCGGCTCCTACACGGAACATCATTTGATCATTATCGGCGTGCTGTTCATGATCTCGGTGATCTTCTTCCCCAAGGGCTTGATCGGCTATCTGCGCCCGCGCCTCGAAGCCTGGCTGTCGCGCAAGGAGGCCTCATGATTCACGCTAACGACACCGTGCTGTCGGTGCGCGACCTGACGGTGCGCTTCGGCGCGCTGACCGCCGTCAACCAGGTCAGTTTCGACGCCCGCCGCGGCCATATCACCTCGGTGATCGGCCCCAACGGCGCCGGCAAGAGCACCTTGTTCAACCTGATCAGCGGCGCCATCCGCCCCAGCAGCGGCAGCGTTTCCTTCAACGGCGTCGACGTCACCGGGCGCGCGCCGCAGCGCCTGACCAAGGCGGGCCTGGCGCGCTCGTTCCAGATCACCAACCTGTTTTTCGAATTGTCGGTGTTTGAAAATCTGCGGCTGGCGGCGCAGGCGCTGGAGCCTTCGTCGCGCGGGCTGTGGCCGGTGCGGCGCAGCGCTATCGCCCTGCAGCGCGCCGAGGAACTGATCGCCCAATTCGGCCTGGCAGCCAAGGCCCACGAGCTGGCGGGATATCTCTCGCATGGCGAGCAACGCCGCCTGGAGATCGCCGTGGCGCTGGCCTGCAAGCCGGCCATGCTGCTGCTCGACGAACCGACCCAGGGCATGTCGCACGCCGACACCGAGGAAACCGGCGCCATGATCAAGTCGCTGGCGGGAGAGCTGTCGATCCTGCTGGTCGAGCACGATGTCGGCCTGGTGATGAATCTGTCGGACCACGTGGTGGTGATGACGCAGGGCGCCAAGCTGGCCGAAGGCTTGCCGGCCGCCGTGCGCGCCAATCCGGCGGTGCAGGCCGCATACTTCGGCCAAGGGAGCCACCATGCTTGAACTCGACAACGTGCATACCCACTACGGCCTCAGCCACGTCCTGCAGGGGGTCTCGCTGAGCGTCGGCGCCGGTGAAGTCGTGGTGCTGTGCGGCCGCAATGGCGTGGGCAAGACCACCGTCATGAAAACCATCGCCGGCTGGGTCAAGCCGAGCGCCGGCTCGGTGCGCCTGAACGGCGCCGATCTGGGGCCGCTGGCGCCGGACCGCATTTGCCGGCTGGGCCTGGGCCTGGTGCCGGAAGACCGCCGCATTTTTCCCGGCCTGACGGTCGAGGAAAACCTCAAGCTCGGGCTGCTGCAGTGTCCGCGCCGCGCCAAGGGCGAATCGCGCGCGGTGCTCGAACAGGCTTACGAGCGCTTTCCGCGCCTGAAAGAACGCCGGCCGCAACTGGGCACCTCCTTGTCCGGCGGCGAGCAGCAGATGCTGGCGATGGCGCGCGTGCTGGTCGGCGCGCCCAAGCTGCTGTTGATCGACGAGCCGACCGAGGGCCTGGCGCCGATCATCGTCGACGAGATCTTCGCCATCATCGAGCGCTTGCGCGGCGATGGCATTCCGATTTTGCTGGTCGAGCAAAATGTCCAGCGCGCCCTCGACGTCGCCGACCGCTTTTATGCGCTCGAACGGGGCCAGGTAGTGCTGGCGGGCGACGCCGCCTCGACCAGCGCGCGCGCCGACCTGATGGACGTCATCGCCGTCTGATTGCTTATTTGCGTATTACTGTAAACTGATTCAACACAAAGGAAACATCATGCCGCAACTCGCTCATCCCGCCCACACCCTGCTCGAGAACCTCGACGGCTTTTCCGTCACCATCGACGCCGCCCGCGAGCGCGCCGACATCGTGCTCGAACGTCCACCCTTCAACATCATCTCGATGGGCCAGCGCGACCAGCTGCGTCTGGTGTTCGAGGCGCTCGACGAGAATCCGCAAGTGCGCGTCATCGTGCTGCGCTCGGTGGGCGAGCACTTCTCCAGCGGCGGCGACATCCGCGGCTTTCTCGACGCGAGCCCGGAGCACGTCTCGAAACTGGCCTGGAACATCGCCGCGCCGGCGCGCTGCAGCAAACCGGTGATCGCCGCCAACCGCGGCTTCTGCTTCGGCGTCGGTTTTGAAATTTCGCTGGCCTGCGACTTCCGCATCGTCTCGGAAACCTGCCGCTACGCGCTGCCGGAGCAAAAGCTCGGCCAGATTCCTGGCTCGGGCGGCTCGGCGCGCCTGCAAAAAATGGTCGGCATCACCCGCACCAAGGACGTCGTCATGCGCTCGCGCCGGGTACCCGGGCAGCAGGCCTACGACTGGGGCATCGCCACCATGTGCGTGCCCGACGCCGAACTGGAAAGCGCCACCGACGCCCTGGTCGAGGAACTGCGCGCGTTTTCGCCGATCGCCCAGCGCACCGCCAAGAAGCTGCTCAACGACACCGAGGACTCGACCCTGGCGATTGCCATCGAACTGGAAGGACACTGCTACAGCCGTTTGCGCGGCTCGGACGACTTCCGCGAAGGTGTCGAGGCTTTCCACCAGAAGCGCACACCGGCTTTCAAGGGCAGCTAACAGGATCGCTCCAGTACGGAGCTACTTCACCAAACGGAGCGTTTTTGCAACAGATCGCCATCACCGTCGATGGCGCCTCCATCAGCCTCGAATACTGCTGGATCGGCAGCGAAGAACCAGATTCTCCGCTGCTGGTATTTCTGCACGAGGGCCTCGGCTCGGCCGCCCAGTAGGGCGACTGGCCGCGCGCCCTGTGCGCGGCGCTGGGCTGGCGCGGCCTGGTGTTTTCGCGCTTCGGCTACGGGCATTCGCAGGCGCGGCCGGCGTCGTCAGCGGGCGACGGCTGGCCGCTCGACTACATGGAGCGCGAAGCGCGGCTGTACCTGCCGGCCCTGTTCACCGCGCTCGGCATCGATGCTGCTCGCGAGCGCGCGCTGGATGTCGGACGAGTTCGAGCGCTGGGATGTGCGGCAGGCCACCGAGGCCATTGTCTGCCCGCTGCTGGCGATCCAGGGCAGGCAGGACCAGTTCGGCACCTTGGCGCAACTCGACGAGATCGGCCGCCACGTGGCCGGCGCCGAACTGCTGGTGGTGGAACAGTGCCGCCATGTACCGCATGAAGAACATCCCGATACCGTCTTGCGAGCGATAAGGGCATTCCTGTCGGCGTTGCCACCCCCCGACAAGCTGCCGACGTAAAAAAACGCCCATGACGGGCGTTTTTTTATGGGACGGATCGCAAGCCCTCAGGCCCGCCGGTGAATCAGGCAGCCTTGCGGCGGCGCGCGGCGATCAAGCCGGCCAGGCCGAGGCCGAGCAGGGCGATGCTGGCTGGCTCCGGCACCGAGCCGACGCCGGTGACACCCTCGATGACGTCGTTCTGGCACGTTTCACCCCAGTGCATGGCGAACGACGTCCAGTTCATCATGTCGGTGCCGCTGATGTCGATCGAGAAGCTGACCAGGCCGTTGGCGGCAGTCATGGTGCCGTCCTTGAGGCTGTCGGACACCGAGAGGGAGGTGGTCTTGACGGTATCGGCCTGGCCGTAGCGGTAGCCGACCGGGTTGGTCGTGCCCATGCCGGCTGCCTTCATGACGGTGTCGGAAGTATTGATGTTGGCGGCGTTGATGGCGGCCGCGGTGGTGGCGCCGGTCGGGGTGCCCAGCTGGTACAGCGTGACGGCCGCAGCGGTGATTGCGCCGGTGGTGTAACGGGCGCTGTCGATGCCCAAGGCGTATTTCCAGATGGTGCCGCTGTTGGCCATGTTGTCGGTGGTATAACCGCTACCCACGGCGCCGACCGGGTTCCAGGCGTTCGACAGGAACAGGTCGCCGTAGCCGACCTTGACGCCGGAGACGGTGGTGGCGTTGCCGGCGAAAACGGTGCTGATGACGACGTTGAGTACATTGTTAACGCGCGTGATGCTCGCCTGGCTGATGGCATAGTCGCTGCCGCCGATACTCTCGGCGCTGCTGTACGTGCCCGTGCCGCCGGTATAGTTATCGGTGATGGTGCCGGCGTGCGCGCCGTTCAATGCCAGGGCAGCAAGCGCTGCGACGGCAAAACTGTGGAATTTTCTCATTCAGGCCACCTTGTAGGTTTATTGTATGGACTTTATAGCATGAAACATGCCAGGAATAAACACTTCTTTATAACCAGTAGCTTACACTAATTGCCATGATGCAACGCATGTTGAGTGTAAAAAATTCCGACAGTGTTGTTAACTTGAACATGCGTCTATGAAATAGCGTCCCAAATACTTATTGCAGGGCAACTTTTTATATGCCACCATTCCGGCACACCCTTGTCTTGGGGATGACGCTAAAGGATGGTTATGTTGTATTTAATGCACAATCGCTTCCGCCCGGCGCTGCTTTGCGCAGCCTTGTCCGGCGCCTTGATGGTGGCCGGCTGCGCCGCCGAATCGCACGACGAAACGCGTGCCAAGGTGCTGGAGTATCAAAAGAAAAGCGATTTGAACGCGGCTGTCATCGTCCTCAAGAATTCGCTTGAAAAGTCGCCGCAGGATGGCGAATTCCGTTTGCTGCTCGCGCGCATCTATCTGGAGCAGGGCGACCCGATCAGCGCCGAGAAGGAGGTGCGCCTGGCGATCGCCGCCAGCCAGCCGGTCGCGCAGACCTTGCCGGTGCTGGGACGCGCACTCAATCTGCAGGGGCAGTTTCAAAAGACGCTGGACGAGACCCAGCGCAATGTCGGCTCGAAAGACCCGGAGTTGTTGTGCCTGCGTGGCGACGCCTACCTGGCGCTCAACCGCAACGAGGACGCGCGTCAGCTGTACCAGTTTGCCCTCGAAACCAAGCCCAACTATGTATACGCCTTGATCGGCCTGGGCCGCCTGTCCTTCCTCGCCGCCGACTTGCCGGCTGCCAACCGCTACGCCAACGACGCCATCGCGTCGCAAGCGAACAACACCGATGCGCTGATGTTCCGCGGCGATCTGTTGCGTGCGGAGAACAAAACGGCGGAGGCGCTGGCTGCCTACGACAAGGCCCTGGCCATCAACCCCTTCCACCGCACCGCCAACGTCGAGAAGGCTTACCTGGACATCGGCATCGGCGACTACCCGGCGGCCACCCGCGAACTGAAGGCGGCCCGCAAGATTGCGCCGGGCAGCCTGCTGGTGGCCTACAGCCAGGCCCTGCTCGACTTTTCGATGGGCAAGAATGTCGAGGCCCAGGACCAGATCCGCACCGTGCTGCGGGTGGCGCCGGAGCACATGCCGAGCTTGCTGCTGGCGGGCGCCGTGGCCCTCAACCTGGGCTCGCTGCACCAGGCCGAACATCACTTGCGTCACTATATGGAGAAGCATCCCGACAACGCGTACGCGCGCAAGATGCTGGCCCAGTCGCTGCTCAAGCGCGGCGATTCGCCGGGCGCGCTGGCGGTGCTCGAGCCGGCCTTGAAGAGCGGTCCGAAGGATGTGCAATTGCTGGCCCTGGCCGGCGAGTCGTACATGCAGGCGGCCGATTACGACCAGGCCGGGCAATATTTCGAGCGCGCCAGCACGCTCGATCCGAAGGCCGCTTCGCTGCGCATGTCGCTGGCGATGAGCAAACTGGGCAAGGGCAACGCCACCCAGGCGATCGATGACCTGCAGTTGGCGACCCAGCTCGACAGCAAGTCGCCAAAGGCCGGCATCGCGCTGATTCGCACCGAATTGAATTTGAAAAATTACGCCGGCGCATTAAAAGCCGCCACCGCGCTGGAACAGCAGCAAAGCAACAATCCGACCGTGCTCGACCTGAAAGGGCAGGCTTATGCCGGCATGAACGACCTCGAGCACGCGCGCGCCAGCTTCGAGCAAGCGCTGAAGGCGCAAGCCGACTTTTTCCCGGCGGCCGCCAACCTGGCGCAACTGGACCTGCGGGCCGGCAAAACCGAGGCGGCCGGCAGCCGCCTGAAAGCCTTCCTGGCCGCCAACCCGGCCAGCGTCGATGCGATGACGGCGCTGGCCGCCATGGCCGCCAGCGCCAACCGCGAGGCCGAAGTGACCGACTGGCTGACCCGCGCGGTGGCCGTCGATCCGACCGCCACCGGGCCTTCGGTCAACCTGATCACCCAATACCTGAAACTGCAACAGACGCAAAAAGCGCTCGACGTCGCGCTGCAACTGAAGGTGTCGCATCCGGACGAGCCGGACCTGCTCGACCTGATGGGCA
The DNA here is from genome assembly GCA_028291845.1 of Massilia sp. Classification (GTDB taxonomy): domain Bacteria; phylum Pseudomonadota; class Gammaproteobacteria; order Burkholderiales; family Burkholderiaceae_D; genus JAFCUW01. Next base: position 10,122 of record JAQGNM010000309.1, read on the forward strand.
AGGCGCAACTGGCCAACAAGGATCTCGATGGCGCGCTCGATTCCTACCGCCGCCTGACGGTGGCGCTGCCGCGCTCGGCGCAGGCGCAGATGCAGTTGGGCGCCTTGCTGATGGTGACCAAAAAAGACGCCGCTGCCGAGGAGGTGTTCAAGACGGCGCTGTCGATTCAGCCGGACTTCCCGGCAGCACAGCTGGCCCTGATCGAGCTGTACGTGCGCAAGGGCTGGAACGACCTGGCGCTGCAGCAGGCCACCCGCATCATCCGCAACCACCCGCAGTCCGCTGCCGGTTACCAGTTGAGCGCCGACGTGCTGCAGGCCGACGGCAAGCTGGCCGACGCCATGCCGTTCTTTGAAAAGGCGCTGACCATCGCCAACCACAGCGAGGCGCTGATCAAGCTGGCCAACGCGCTGCGCGTGGGCGGCAAGAAGGAAGAATCGGCGCGCCGCGTGGCAGCCTGGCTGCAACAGCATCCGAACGACATGCGGGTGGAAATGTACCGTGCCGAATGCGCCCTCAACGACAAGCAATACGCCGCCGCGGCCGCGCAGTTCGAGGCTATCGTGGCGCGGTATCCGAAAAATGCGGTTGCGCTGAATAACCTTGCCATGAGTTATACACTTGGCGGCGACAAACGCGCCGTGGCGACGGCCGAAAAAGCCTACGCCATCGCCGGCGAACAGCCGATGGTGATCGACACCCTGGGCTGGATTCTGGTGCAGGAAGGCAATGTGGCGCGCGGCCTGCCCTTGCTGCTGCGCGCCAGCGCCCTGGCGCCGGCCGCCCACGACATCCGCCTGCACGTGGCGCAAGGCCTGGTCAAGTCGGGCGACCGGCCGGCGGCGCGCAAGGAACTCGAGGCGATCACCGGGCCGGGCGTGCGTTTTGCGCAGGTCGACGAGGCGCGCGCCTTGCTCAGGGAGCTGCGCTGAGTTTTATTCCGCCGGGATTACTTCCAGCACAATCTTGCCCACATGCGAACTCGATTCCATCAGCGTGTGCGCCTGCGCCGCTTCGGCCAGCGGGAAAGTTTTATAAATCACCGGCTTGATCTTGCCCGCCTCGAGCAGCGGCCAGACGTGTTCGCGCAGCTTGGCGGCAATGGCCGCCTTGAACGCTACCGGGCGCGGCCGCAGGGTCGAGCCCGTCAGGGTCAAGCGGCGCAGCAGGATCTGGCCCAGCGGCACGGTGGCCTTGCCGCCGCCCAGCAAGGCGATGAACACCAGCCGGCCGTCGTCGGCCAGGCAGCCGATTTCGCGCGGCACGTAATCGCCGCCGACCATGTCGAGAATCACATCGACACCCTTGCCGTTGGTTGCCGTTTTCACCACTTCGACAAAGTCCTCGGTTTTATAGTTGATCGCCCGGTCGGCGCCGAGCGCTTCGCAGGCACGGCATTTTTCGTCGGAACCGGCGGTGGCGAACACGGTGTGGCCGAGCGCCTTGGCCAGCTGGATGGCGGTCACGCCGATGCCGGACGAGCCGCCTTGCACCATGAAGGTTTCGCCTTCCTGCAAGCCGCCACGGTCGTAGACGTTGCTCCAGACGGTGAAAAAGGTTTCCGGCAGCGAGGCCGCTTCCAGCATCGTCATGCCTTTTGGCACCGGCAAGCACAGTTTCAAGTCGGCTATGCAATATTCCGCATAACCGCCGCCCTGCACCAGCGCGCACACCTGGTCGCCCGGTTTAAAATCGCTGCCGGCCAGGTCGCCACTGACAATCTCTCCGGCAATTTCCAGGCCGGGCAGGTCGGACGCCCCTTTCGGCACCGGATAGTTGCCGGTGCGCTGCAGCACGTCGGGGCGGTTGATGCCGGCCGCGTGCACCTTGATGAGGACCTGGCCGGGGCCGGCCACGGGCATCGGGCGCTCGCACAGTTGCAGGACATCCGGCGCGCCGGGCTGGGTGATTTCAATTGCACGCATGCGTTTCTCCTTGGTTCAATGTCACGCAGCATACTAGCCTTGCTAAAATCGCGCTCTTGACCGCGGTGAAATTTTGCAAAGTTGCTTGAAATGATTTCCAGACGAGCCAT
>JAQGNM010000311.1 GCA_028291845.1 Massilia sp.
TTTCCATCTCGCTCGATGGTTTCGGCGCCGGTCCGAACCAGAGCCTCGATAATCCGATGGGCGATGGCGGCGGCGCGCTGCACCAGTGGTTCCGCGGCACCCGCACTTTTCAGACGATGATCGGCAATGCCGGCAAGGGTACCGATGGCCCGGACGAAGTGTTTGCCGCCCGCGGTTTCGACAATGTCGGTGCCTGGATCCTCGGCCGCAACATGTTCAGCCCGCTGCGCGGTCCGTGGCTCGACGATGAGTGGAAGGGCTGGTGGGGCGAGGAGCCGCCGTACCATGTACCCGTGTTTGTCCTGACCCACCACGCTCGCGCGCCGTTGGCGATGAAAGGCGGCACAACGTTTAATTTTGTCACCGACGGCGTCAAATCGGCTTACGCCCAGGCGATCGAGGCGGCCAATGGCAAGGATGTGCGGCTGGGCGGGGGCGTGGCGACCGTACGCGAATTCCTCGCTGCCGGCCTGGTCGACGAAATGCACCTGGCCGTCTCGCCGGTGTTGCTCGGACGCGGCGAATCGCTGTTCGCCGGGCTCGATCTGCCGGCGCTGGGTTTTGAAGTCGCCGAGCATGTGCCGACGGCGGCGGCAACCCACGTGGTGCTGCGCAAGGCCTAGGGCGGCAACGGCGCGATCGCGCGCCGATTGGATGCTTGAGTTAAGTGTCGAACAGAGTGGGGCGGCATGCTGCCATACAGTCAAGATTGACTTCCCCACCATCTCAGAGACGCCATGGACACCACGCGCGCGGACCCCGCTCCGCCCCAAGCAGCACCGATTACCGCAGTCATTCCCTCATATCCCCTGCAGTTTCGCCTCAACGGCGAGCAAGTCGATACCCAGGTCGAAGCCTGGGTCACCCTGCTCGACCTGCTGCGCGACAAGCTCGAACTGACCGGCACCAAGAAAGGCTGCGACCACGGCCAGTGCGGCGCCTGCACGGTGCTGGTCGACGGCAAGCGCATCAACAGCTGCCTGACCCTGGCGGTGATGCAAAACGGTAAGGAAATCACCACCGTCGAAGGCCTGGCCCAAGGCGAGCAGCTCGATCCGCTGCAGCAGGCGTTTATCGACAACGACGCCTTCCAATGCGGCTACTGCACCCCCGGCCAGTTGTGCTCGGCCAAGGGCTTGATTGCCGAAGGTCAGGCCAGAACGGTCGCCGAAGTGCGTGAACTAATGAGCGGAAACATCTGCCGCTGCGGCGCCTACCCGCAAATCGTCGCCGCCGTCACTTCGGTGATGGGTATGAAGCAGCATCAAGACAACCCTGAACGGCCGTATCTGCCGGGAACGGTGCCAGCATGACCCCGATCAGCTTTTTCTCCCCCAAGGATGCCGACAGCGCTTCCCGCCTGGCCGGCAGCGGCGCCAAATTCATCGCCGGCGGCACCAATCTGATCGACCTGATGAAGGAGAGGATTGAACTGCCGAGTGCGCTGGCGGACATCAATCAATTGCCGTATCAGGACATCAAGGAAACCAGCGGCGGCGGGCTGATGCTCGGCGCCATGGTGAAGAACGCCGACACCGCGTATCACCCGCTGGTCGGAAAGCATTATCCGCTGCTGCGCGCGGCCATCCTGGCCGGCGCCTCGCCGCAGATCCGCAACATGGCCAGCAACGGCGGCAACCTGCTGCAGCGCACCCGCTGCGTGTATTTCTATGACACCGGCACGCCGTGCAACAAGCGCGAGCCCGGCACCAGCTGCGGCGCCCTGATGGGTTTGTCGCGCCAGCACGCCATCCTCGGCGCCAGCTCGCGCTGCATCGCCACCCATCCGTCCGACATGTGCGTGGCGCTGGCCGCGCTCGACGCCATCGTCCATGTCGAATCCAGCAAGGGCAAGCGCAAGATCGACTTCGCCGATTTCCACCGGCTGCCGGGCGATACCCCGCAATTCGACACCATCCTCGAACCGGGCGACGTCATCACCCATATCGAGCTGCCCCCTGGCGCGAAGTTCGCCGCCCACTCGGCCTACGTCAAGGTGCGCGACCGCGCCTCGTATGCGTTCGCGCTGGTATCCGCCGCCGCCGCGCTCGACATCGGTAAAGATGGCGTCATCAAGGCCGCCCGCATCGCGCTGGGCAGCGTCGCCCATAAGCCGTGGAAGATGCGCGAAGCCGAAAAAGCGCTGGAAGGCGAGAAGCCGACTACCAAGGTATTCGAAGCGGCCGCCGACATCCTGTTGCGTGGCGCGGTCGGCCATGGCGACAACGACTTCAAGATTCCGCTGGCGCGACGGGCGATGATCCGCGCGCTCGAATACGCTACCGCCGGTACCGTCGACAACGCGCACGACGCTTACGACAACCCACAGATTGAGGATTCCAAGTGAGTGAACTGATCCCCGCATTGCGCACGCCCGTCGCCGACGCCGGCACCGGCGCCGTCTCCATCGGCATGCCCGTCTCGCGCGTGGACGGCCGCGACAAGGTGATGGGCCGCGCCAAGTACGCCGCCGAACACCTGTCGGAAGAAGCCGGCGAGCCACTGTTGTACGGCGTGATCGTCAACAGCACCATCGCCCGCGGCAAGATCAAGTCGATCGACAGCGCCGCCGCCATGGCGGTGCCCGGCATGGTCGACGTCATCACCCACGAGAACCGGCCGTCGATGAGCCGTTACGACCTGATGCACAAGGATATGACGGCGCCCGGCGGCTCGCCGTTCCGGCCCCTGTACGACAACAAGGTGCGTTACAGCGGCCAGCCGCTGGCGCTGGTGGTGGCCGATACCTTCGAGGCGGCGCGCCACGCGGCCGGCCTGCTTAAAATCGACTACGACGTCGACAACCACCAGACCGACATCCGCGACCATATCGACAAGGCCAGAACGCCGAGCCACCTGAAGGCGGGCTACACGCCGCCGCCGAAACCGAAGGGCCATCCCGACGAAGTATGGGAAAAGTCCAGCGTGCGCGTCGACAGCGAATTTCACGAAGGCGTCGAGCACCACAATCCGCTCGAGATGTTCGCCTCCACCGTGCTGCGCTCGCGCGACGGCCATCTGACCATCTACGACAAGACGCAAAGCTCGCAAAACAGCCGCTGGTACGTGTACCACATGTTCGGCATCCCGAAGGAGAAGGTCACGGTGCGCAATCCCTACGTGGGCGGCGCCTTTGGCTCGGGCTTGCGGCCGCAGTACCAGTTGCCGCTGGCGGTGATGGCGGCGTTAAAACTGGAGCGCTCGGTGCGCGTGGTGATGACGCGCCAGCAGATGTTCAGCTTCGGCCACCGCCCGGACACCATCCAGCGCGTGCGCCTGTCGGCGCAGCACGACGGTACCCTGACCTCGATCATCCACGAAGCCGTGCACGAAACCTCGCGCCTGGAAGACTACGTCGAAGCGGTGGTGAACTGGTCGGGCATGATGTACAAGTGCGACCATATCCGCCTGGGCTACAAGGTCATCGAAGTCGACCACTTCACCCCGATGGACATGCGCGCCCCGGGCGCGGCCAGCGGCAACCACGCGATGGAAATCGCCATGGACGAGCTGTCCTATGCCTGCGGCATGGATCCGCTGGCCCTGCGCCTGAAAAACTACGCGGACATGGACCCGACCTCCGGCATGCCGTATTCGACCAAGGAGCTGCGCGCCTGCTACATCCAGGGCGCCAACCATTTTGGCTGGGAGAAGCGTCCCCTGGAGGTGCGCGCGCGCAAAGAAGGCCGCGAACTGGTCGGCTGGGGCATGGCCACCGGCATGTGGGACGCCATGCAGATGTTCGCCCGCGCCGAAGCGGTGCTGCGGCGCGACGGCACCCTCGTGATCAGCAGCGCCGCCACCGACATCGGCACCGGCACCTACACGGCGATGTGCATCATCGCCTCCGACATGATGGGCCTGCCGCTGGAAAAAGTGCAGTTCCAGCTGGGCGATTCGACCTTGCCGGTGGCGCCCATCGAAGGCGGCTCCTCGCACATCGCCACGGTCGGCTCGGCCGTGCAGGGCGTGTGCGAAAAGCTGCAGCAGTCGCTGTTTAAAATCGCCAGGCGCATGCCCGCTTCGCCATTTGCCAAGACAAAGTTCGCCGACGTGCAGTTCGCCGATGGCATGCTGGAGGTGAAGGGTGAGGGCACCGCGCTGGCCATCACCGATATCCTGGCCGCCTCCGGCCAGGACCAGATGGAAGAGAAATACATGATGCTGCCGAACGTGCTGAAACAGCGCAAGTTCGTGCGCGCGGTGCATTCGGCGGTGTTCGTCGAAGTGCGGGTCGACGAGGAACTGGGCACGGTGCGCGTCACCCGCGTGGTCAGCGCGGTGGCGGCCGGGCGCATCATCAACGCCAAGGCGGCGAAGAGCCAGATCATCGGCGGCATCGTCTGGGGCATCAGCCAGGGTCTGCACGAAGAAACCCAGACCGACCACGTGCTGGGCCGCTTCATGAACCACAACCTGGCCGAGTACCACGTCGCCGTCAACGCCGACATCCACGACATCGACGTGCTGTTCGTAGCCGAAGACGACCGCATCGTCAGCAAGATGGGCTCCAAGGGCGTCGGCGAAATCGGCCAGCTCGGCATCGCCGCGGCGATCTCGAACGGCATCTATCACGCGACCGGCAAGCGGTTTCGGGAGTTGCCGATGCTGCCGGAGAAGGTGATGAAGTCGGAGCCGGTCAAGCTGCCG
>JAQGNM010000337.1 GCA_028291845.1 Massilia sp.
CATCACTTCCGGCCGCAGCAACTGGCGGCGCACGGCGTCGGAGATGCCGTCGGGGATCATGCCGGTATCGGTGGCGCCGCCGGGGAGCAGGCCGTTGACGGTGACGCCGGTGCCGGCCAGGTCCTGGGCCCAGATCACCGTTTCAGACTCGAGGGCGGCCTTGGATGGGCCGTAGGGCGAAAAGCCGGCGCGGCGCATGGTGTCGTGATTCATCGTGATGTTGATGACGCGGCCCCAGCGCTGGCGCAGCATGTGCGGCACGGCCGCCTTGGCCATCAGGAACGGGCCGTTGACGTTGGTATCGACGATCGTCTTCCACGTGTCGCTGTCGACCTCCCAGAACCGGGTCGGTTCGGTGAGGAAGGTCGGGCTCACATATTTCATGCCGCGGCCGGCGTTGTTGACCAGGATGTGCAGGCCGCCGAAGGCAGAGATCGCTTCGTCGACCAGGCGCCGGCAATCGGCTTCCTCGGTCACGTCCGCCTGCAGCGCCAGCACGCGGCGCGCGCCGAGCTGCGCGTTGATATCGTCGGCGACCATGCGGATCTCGTCCGTCTGGCGCGCGGCCGAGATGACGACGCTGGCGCCGGCGCGGGCCAGGCCCAGGGTCATCGCATGCCCGAGTCCGCGGCCGCCGCCGGTGACGATGGCGACCTTGGCCTCTAAAGATGCCGTTTCCATTCCTGCCTCCTTGCATGTACTGCCGCGCCTGGCGGACGGGGCACCATCATACATCCTGGTGGCGATGCCCTGCGCGGGGTGCGCCGCGCTACACATTCGCCAGGCGCTGCGCGCGCTTGTCTCCAGTGTTGGCGGGTCGACCGGTCAGGTGCAGGGCTTGCTGAAACTGCAAGCCACGGGTCAGGCCACAATCGAACAGGCGTCACCCTGGGCTGCGCTGGAATGAATGGCGGCGAAACCATCCGCCGCCCCGGAAGCGAAGCCGCCAGCGCTTACGCCTGTATATAAACCGTTTAGCTGCGCCAGACATCTTTTTAGAAAATTTTTACGTCCCCGTATCTACACTTATTTGCATCGCAAGCTACGGCAGCAAGGCGCTGGTCCTCGGCGTCAGCCAGACTTTCTGATCAACCCGCATAAGGAGCTACTCATGGATGTCGTCTTTATCGGTGCGATCGCCTTGTTGCTGGCCCTGAGCTGGGGCATGGCACGCGCTTGCGCACAACTGGGAGAGCGCAAATGACAGTCTTTTACCTGATCGGTGCGCTCGCTGCGGGCGCGCTGCTGGTGTACTTGCTGTACGCCCTGTTCAACGCGGAGGATCTGTAATGGACGTTCATTCGCTGGCGCGTGGTGCCCTCCTGCTCGCGCTGTTTTTCGCGATCCTGCTGGCCTTGTCCTGGCCGCTGGGAATCCTGCTGGCCCGGGTGGCCGATGGCGGCCGCGTGCGCGGCTTCGGCTGGCTGCGCCGGGCGGAGTCGGGCTTGTACCGCGCCGCCGGCATCGAAGCGGAGCAAGGCATGGATTGGAAAGCCTACGCCGCCGCTCTGCTGGTGTTCAACGCGGTCGGTGCGCTGGTCGTCTATCTGCTGCAGCGCACGCAGGCGTGGCTGCCGCTGAACCCGCAGGGACTCGGCAACCTCAGCCCGGACTTGGCATTCAACACCGCCGTCAGCTTCGTCAGCAACACCAATTGGCAGGGTTATGCTGGCGAGCAGACCATGAGCTACCTGACGCAGATGCTGGCGCTGACCTGCCAGAACTTCTTCTCGGCCGCCACCGGCATTGCCGTCGTGTTTGCCCTGATCCGGGGCTTTTCCGCCAGGTCGGCGCAATCGATCGGCAATTTCTGGGTCGACCTCGTGCGCATCACCTTGTACGTGCTGCTGCCGCTGTCGCTGGTGTTTTCCCTATTTTTGATGGGGCAAGGCGTCATCCAGAATTTCTCCAGCTACCAGCAGGTGCAGCTGGTCGAGCCGCTCACTTATGCCCAGGCGAAGAGCGGCGAAGATGGCCAGCCACTGAAGGATGCCCACGGTCAGCCGGTGATGGAAAGCGTCACCACGACGACGCAGACGATCGCCATGGGTCCGGTGGCATCGCAGGAAGCCATCAAGATCCTGGGCACCAATGGCGGCGGCTTTTTCAACGCCAACTCCGCCCATCCGTACGAGAATCCGACGCCGCTGTCGAACCTGATCCAGATGGTGGCGATCTTCCTGATCCCTGCCGGGCTGTGCTTCGCGTTCGGCGGCCTGGTCGGCGAACGCCGGCAGGGCTGGGCCATCCTGGCCGCCATGACGGTGCTGTTCGTCGTGATGGCGGCCAGCGTGATGATGGCCGAGCACCAGGCGCACCCGGCGCTGCAGGCCCTGGGCGTCGACCAGCAGGCAAGCAGCCTGCAGTCGGGCGGCAACATGGAAGGCAAGGAGACCCGCTTCGGCATCGATGCCTCGGCGCTGTTCGCCGCCGTCACCACGGCCGCGTCGTGCGGCGCCGTCAACGCCATGCACGACTCGTTAATGCCGCTGGGCGGGGCGGTGCCGCTGATATTGATCCAGTTCGGCGAAGTCGTCTTCGGCGGCGTCGGCTCCGGGCTGTATGGCATGCTGGTGTTCGCGATCATGGCCGTGTTCATCGCCGGCCTGATGATCGGCCGCACCCCCGAATATCTGGGCAAGAAGATCCAGGCCTACGAAATGAAAATGACCTCGATCGCGATCCTGGTGACGCCGGTGCTGGTACTGGCAGGCACGGCGATCGCCGTCATGCTCGATGCCGGCCAGGCCGCTGTCGCCAACCCTGGCGCGCACGGCTTCTCGGAAATCATGTATGCGTTCAGCTCGGCCGCCAACAACAACGGCAGCGCGTTCGCCGGCTTGTCCGCCAATACGCCGTTCTACAACTGCATGCTGGCGCTTGCGATGTGGTTCGGCCGCTTCGGCGTGATCGTACCGGTGCTGGCGATTGCCGGCTCGCTGGCGGCAAAGCAGCGCCTGCAGACCACGGCCGGCACCATGCCCACCCATGGCCTGATGTTCGTCGGCTTGCTGATCGGCGTGGTGGTGCTGGTCGGCGTCCTCAATTATGTGCCGGCGCTTGCCCTCGGACCGATCGTCGAACATCTGCAGCTGTTTGCAAAATAAACATCGGAGCAGCCCATGTCCCAACTACCTTCTTCAACGGCGCCCTTGCCGGCCGGCGCGCACGCCGGCGCCAAGCGCCTGAGCACGTTCGGCACCACCCTGGCCGGCCCGGCGCTGCTCGATGCCTTCAGGAAGCTGGGCCTGCGCACCCAGTTGCGCAGCCCTGTCATGTTCGTGGTTTATATCGGCAGCATCATCACGACATTACTGTACGTGCAGGCCTTGTTCGGCACCGGAGAAGCGCCGAGCGGCTTCATCCTCGCCGCCGCCGTCTGGCTGTGGTTTACCGTGCTGTTCGCGAACTTCGCGGAAGCCCTGGCCGAGGGCCGCAGCAAGGCCCAGGCGGCATCGCTGCGCGGTTTGAAAGAGAGCGTGACGGCCAAGAAGCTGGCCACACCCAGGCACGGCACCACCTGGCTGCCATGCCCGGCTACCGACCTGCGCAAGGGTAACCACATCCTGATCGAAGCGGCCGACATGGTGCCGATCGACGGCGAGGTGGTCGAGGGCGTCGCTTCCGTCGATGAGAGTGCGATCACGGGCGAATCGGCGCCGGTGATCCGCGAGTCGGGCGGCGACTTCTCGTCCGTCACCGGCGGCACCCGCGTGCTGTCCGACTGGCTGGTCGTAAAAGTGACCGCGAACCCCGGCGAGACTTTTCTGGACCGCATGATCGCCATGGTGGAGGGCGCCAAGCGCCAGAAGACGCCCAACGAGATCGCCTTGACCATCCTGCTGGTCGCGCTGACCATCGTATTTCTGGTCGTGACGGTGACCTTGCTGCCGTTCTCGCTGTACTCGGTCGGGGTGGCCAAGGCCGGCACCCCGGTCACGATCACGGTCCTGATCGCGCTGCTGGTGTGCCTGATCCCGACCACCATCGGTGGCCTGCTGTCGGCAATCGGCGTGGCGGGCATGAGCCGCATGATGCGCGCCAATGTGATCGCCACTTCCGGCCGCGCGGTGGAAGCCGCCGGCGACGTCGACGTGCTGCTGCTGGACAAGACCGGCACCATCACGCTCGGCAACCGCCAGGCGGCCGCCTTTCTGCCGGCGCCCGGCGTGACCGAACACGAACTGGCCGACGTCGCGCAGCTGGCCTCGCTGGCCGACGAAACCCCGGAAGGGCGCAGCATCGTCGTGCTGGCCAAGCAGCGCTTCAACATCCGCCAGCGCGAGCTGGAGAGCATGCATGCCGTGTTGATGCCGTTTTCCGCGACCAGCCGCATGAGCGGGGTCGATGCCGGCGATCGCCGGATCCGCAAGGGCGCCGCCGATGCCGTGCGCCGCCACGTCGAGGCGCTCGGCATGCCGTTCCCGGCCGAGGTCACGCGCACGGTCGAAGACGCCGCACGCCGCGGCAGCACCCCTCTCGTCGTGGTCGACGATGGCCGCGTGATGGGCGTGGTCGAGCTGAAGGACATCGTCAAGGGCGGCATCAAGGAGCGCTTTGGCGAATTGCGCCGCATGGGCATCAAGACGGTGATGATCACGGGCGACAACAAGTTGACCGCGGCCGCCATCGCCGCCGAGGCCGGGGTCGACGACTTCCTGGCCGAGGCCACGCCGGAGGACAAGCTCAAGCTGATCCGGCAATACCAGTCGGAAGGCCGGCTGGTGGCGATGACGGGCGATGGCACCAACGATGCCCCGGCGCTGGCCCAGGCTGACGTCGCGGTGGCGATGAACTCGGGCACCCAGGCCGCCAAGGAGGCCGGCACCATGGTCGACCTCGACTCGAACCCGACCAAGCTGCTGGAAATCGTCGAGATCGGCAAGCAAATGCTGATGACGCGCGGCTCGCTGACCACCTTCTCGATCGCCAACGACGTCGCCAAGTACTTCGCGATCATCCCGGCCGCGTTTGTCGGCACCTATCCGCAGCTCAAGGCGCTCGATGTCATGCACCTTGCAAGCGCGTCCTCGGCGATCATGTCGGCGCTGATCTTCAACGCATTGATCATCGTATTCCTGATTCCGCTGGCCCTGCGCGGCGTGCGTTATCGCGCAATCGGCGCCACCGCCCTGCTGCACCGCAACCTGCTGATCTATGGCATCGGCGGTATCATCCTGCCATTCATCGGCATCAAGCTGATCGACATGCTGCTGGCGTCGCTGAACCTCGTCTGAACAAGGAGCATTCCATGGCATCCCTCATGCGTCCCCTCATGCGTTCCCTCGCGCGTCCCGCACTGGTCATGTTCGCGATCCTGAGCCTGCTGTGCGGCGTGTTGTACCCGCTTGCCGTCGCCGCCATCGGCCACCTCGCCTTCCCCCACCAAACCAACGGCAGTCTGATCGAAGCCGACGGCCGCACGGTCGGCTCGATCCTGATCGGCCAGCCCTTCTCGTCGCCCCGTTACTTCTGGGGCCGGCCATCGGCCACCGCGCCGATGGCGGACAACACCGCCGGATCGGGCGGCTCCAACCTGGGACCGAGCAATCCGGCACTGCTCGGCGCGGTCATGGAACGCCTGGCCGCGCTGCAACAAGCCGATCCCGGCAAGCGCGCAGCGGTACCGGTCGACCTCGTCACTGCCTCCGCCAGCGGGCTCGATCCGGAGATCAGCCTGGCGGCCGCCGAATACCAGGCAGCGCGTTCGCCGCCGCCCGCAAGCTGCCCGAGCAGCAGGTGCGCGCGCTGATCGAGCGCCATCGACAGGATCCGGTGCTGGGCGTGCTGGGCGAGCCGCGCGTCAACGTGCTGGCATTGAACCTGGCGCTCGATGGCAAAGCGCCGCGCGTGCGATGAGGCGGTGCACATGAGCCCTGCCGGCGAGCAGCCACGGCGCGACCCGGATGCGCTGCTGGCCCAGGTCCAGGAGCAGGAGCGCCGGGCGGCGCGCGGGCGCTTGCGCATCTATTTCGGCGCTTCGGCCGGCGTCGGCAAGACCTACGCGATGCTGTCCGCGGCGCGCCAGCTTGCCGCCACCCGCAAGGTATTGGTCGGCATCGTCGAAACCCACGCGCGCGCCGAGACCGATGCTTTATTGGAAGGGCTGGAGATCTTGCCGCGCAAGCCCATCGACTACCGCGGCAAGTCGCTGAGCGAATTCGACATCGACGCCGCGCTGGAACGGCATCCGCAACTGGTGCTGGTCGACGAGCTGGCGCACTCGAACGTTGCCGGCTCGCGCCACCCGAAGCGCTGGCAGGACATCGAGGAACTTCTGGCCGCCGGCATCGACGTGTTCACGACGGTGAACGTACAGCACCTCGAAAGCCTGAACGACGTGGTCGGCGGGATCACCGGCGTGCGGGTGGGAGAGACGGTGCCGGACTCGGTGTTCGACGGCGCCGACGAAGTGGTGTTGGTGGACCTGCCGGCGGACGAGTTGCTGACCCGGCTGAAACTCGGCAAGGTGTATCAGCCGGCGCAAGCCGACCGGGCCGGTCAGAATTTCTTCCGCAAAGGTAACCTGATCGCACTGCGCGAGCTGGCCCTGCGCCGCACCGCCGAACGTATCGGCGACGACGTGCGCGCCTACCGTGTCGAAAAATCGATCGATGCGGTATGGCGCACCGGCACGGCGCTGCTGGCCTGTGTCGGCCCCGGCCCCGCGGCGGAGGGCGTGGTGCGCAGCGCGGCGCGGCTGGCAGGCCAGCTTGGCGCCGAATGGCATGCGGTCTACGTCGAGACCCCGGCGCTGCAGCGGCTCGACGCCGGCCGCCGTGAGCGGATCCTGGAAGCGCTCAAGCTGGCGCGCGATCTCGGCGCCATCACCTCGGTGCTGTCGGGCGACAGCGTGGAGGCCCCGGTGGTCGACTATGCACGCAGCCATAACCTGGCGCGGATTGTTCTTGGGCGCGGTCATGCCGGCCGGCCATCGCAGGCGCCGTGCAGTCGTCGTATCGCCCGCCTGGCTGCCGACATCGAACTGCTCGAAGTGGCCGCGCCGCAGGGTACGGCGGCCGAGGGCGCCCGGCGCACAGCGGCTGCGGACACCGACGGCGTGCCGGTTCCGGTGCGCACTGCCGTGGTGGCGCACGGCGCGGCAGTGATATCGAGCTTGTGCATGGCGCTGGCGGCGATGCCGGCCATGGCCTACCTGGACCCGGCCAACATCGCCATGCTGTTCCTGCTGGTCGTGCTGCTGGTTGCGGTGCGGTTCGGGCGCGGGCCATCGGTCACTGCCACCTGTGTCAGCGTGGCCTGCTTCGACTTCTTTTTCGTGCCGCCGCGCTTCACCTTCGCGATATCGGATGTGCAGTACCTGGTGACCTTCGGCGTGATGCTGGCGGTCGGACTGATCACGGGGCATCTGACGGCCGGCCTGCGTTTCCAGGCGCACGTCGCCGCCCGGCGCGAGAGCCGGACGCGCGCCTTGTATGAATTCGCGCGCGCCCTGTCCGGCGTGCTGCAGACGGAGCAGATCCAGGAAGCCACCCGCGACGTCATCGGGCGCACTTTTAACGCGCGCACGGTCTTGCTGCTGCCGGACGAGGACGGGCGGGTACGCCCCGCCGTGGAGGACGGCGGCGGCACCATCGCCGCCCTCGATACCGGCATCGCGCAATGGGCGTTCGATCGCGGCGCCAGTGCCGGCATGGGCACCGACACCTTGCCCGGCAGTCCGGTCTTCTACATGCCGCTGGTGGCGCCGATGCGCACCCGCGGCGTGCTGGCGATCGAGGCGACCACGCCGCACTGGCTGCTGGCGCCGGAACAGCGTCAGCAGCTCGACACCTTCGCGGCGCTGGCCGCCATCGCGCTGGAACGGGTGCACTACATCGAGGTCGCGCAGGATGCGCTGGTCAAGATCGAATCGGAGCGCTTGCGCAATTCGCTGCTGGCGGCGCTGTCGCACGATTTGCGCACGCCGCTGACCTCGCTGATAGCGCAGGCCGAATCGCTGGCGCGATCGACGCCGCCGCTGGCGCCCGCGCAGCGCGCGATGGCCGATGCGTTGCGCGAAGAAATGGTACGCATGAGCATGCTGATGACGAACCTGCTCGACATGGCGCGCATCGAGAGCGGCGACGTCAAGCTCAGGCTGCAGTGGCAACCGGTGGAGGAGGTGATCGGCAGCGCGCTGCGGGCCAGCCGCGCGGCGCTGGCCGGCCATGCGGTGCGGACCCACGTCCCGGCCGACCTGCCGCTGGTGCAGTACGACGCCGTGCTGATTGAGCGGGTGCTGTCCAACCTGCTGGAAAACGCCGGAAAATACACGCCGCCGGGCAGTACGGTCGCCATCTCGGCCGAGCGGCATGGCATGTGGCTCAACGTTGCGGTGACGGACAACGGGCCGGGTCTGCCGCCGGCAAGGAAGAGGCGCTGTTCGAGAAGTTTGCGCGCGGCGAGCGCGAATCGGCCAAGCCCGGAGTCGGCCTGGGCCTGGCGATCTTCCTGACGGCGATGGGGTCGATTTCATTGCCGACTTGCGCAAGTGGTCCGCGGTGCCGGTCATCGTGCTGTCGGCACGCGTGGACGAAGAAGAAAAAATCCGTGCCCTCGACAACGGCGCCGACGACTATCTGACCAAGCCGTTCGGCGTCGGCGAACTGTTGGCGCGGGTACGGGCGTCGCAGCGCCGCCAGCGCGGTCCGGCGACCGGCGGCGATGGCACGGTGCGCTTTGGCGATGTCGTGGTCGATGTGCAAAACCGGCGTGTCACCAAGGGCGGCGTGGCCGTGCGGCTGACGCCGACGGAACATCGCTTGTTGGCGCTGCTCGTCGCCAATGCCGGCAAGGTGATGACGACGCCCCAGCTGCTGCGCAACGTCTGGGGCCCGCACCAGGCGGAGCACGCTCATTACCTGCGGATCTACATGGGCCATCTGCGGCACAAGCTGGAGGACAATCCGGCGCAGCCCCGGTACATGATCACCGAGACCGGGGTTGGTTATCGGTTTCAACTACCGTGAAAGCGCCGCGCGACCGGTTCACGAGCGCCAAAAAAGCGGCACTTTAATTATTGAATAAATAAAATAAACAATTAAATTAAAATAAACCGTATATACCGTAAAAACGATTTATATTTAATGTATTTAGTGGTGGAAAATAAATCAGGAAAGCGCATTGATTTATTTGTCGTGAAGCAATTTATTCCTCAAAAAATCGCGCCGGCGATGCAAAAAAACGCACTGTAGCGCGATTTTGCCGTATTTAGCGTAACACTTATACAAGTTTGATTGGAGCGAGACGACCTGCCGCGTGCCGGTGCGAACGGCGACGACGCCGGCGCGGCGGCAAGTGCAGGAGATCGAAAAAGCGCGGGCGAACCGCGGATAGATGCGCGGGCGCTTAATGCGCCAGGTGCAGCATGGCGCGCGTGCTGGCCATGGCGGCATCGAACGGCCCCACGTCGCGCACGATTTTTACCATGATGCTGGCGCCCAGCCACAGCTGGTACAAGCTTGCGGCAACTTGCCGGGCGCTGGCGTCGATGGCCAGCGAACCGTCACCGACGCCGGCTTCGATCGCCGCCTCGAGGCGCGCGACGATCGCTGCCGTGCCGTGGTTCAGGACCGCGCGCATCGCCTCGGACAAATCGGCGACTTCGGCAGCCAGTTTGACGGCCAGGCACTTGCCCTGGCAATCGAGGAAGGATTGGTTGGCGCGCCACATGTCGAAATATTGCAGCAGGCGCTGGGCCACGCTGGCGCCGGGCTGGGCCAGGCAGGCGTCCATGTCGGCCAGGTAGTCCTCGAAATAGTGCGCCAGCAAGGCTTCGCCAAAGGCATCCTTGGAGCCGAAATAATGATAAAAAGAGCCCTTCGGCACCTTTGCTTCGGTCAGGATTTCGTTCAAGCCGACGGCCGAGAATCCCTTGCCGGACATAATTCTCTGTCCCACTGCCAGGATGTTGTCGCGGACGTCGGATGATTCTTGATTGGATGCTTTGGCCATGGCGGCAGTATATCGATCTCTGCTTGCGTTACCAACCTCTCAGGCCAGCTGCTTGAGCAACAATTCCGCTGCTTCCGCCGAGGAGGCCGGGTTCTGGCCGGTGATCAGCAAGCCGTCGCGCACCACGTAGGAGGCCCAGTCGGCGCCTTTCGAATACACGCCGCCCTTGGCTTTCAGTTCGTCCTCGACCAGGAAGGGCACGATATCGGTCAATTCGACGGCGGCTTCCTCGCTATTGCTAAAGCCGGTGACCTGTTTGCCTTGCACCAGCGGGCGGCCGTCGGCGGCTTTGACGTGGCGCAGTGCGCCCGGTGCGTGGCACACCAGCGCGACCGGATTGCCGGCCTTGATAAACGCTTCGATCAGGGCGATCGAATGGCGGTCTTCGGCCAGATCCCACAGCGGACCGTGGCCGCCAGGGTAAAACACGGTGTCGTAGTCTGCTTGATCGACGCTGTCGAGACGCACGGTGGCGGCCAGTTGCGCTTGCGCGGCGGCGTCGGCTTCGAAGCGGCGCGTCGAGTCGGTCTGGGACGATGGCTCGTCGCTTTTCGGGTCGAGCGGCGGCTGGCCGCCCAGCGGCGAGGCCAGTACGATGTCGGCGCCGGCATCCTTGAAGACGTAATACGGGGCGGCCAGCTCTTCCAGCCAGAAGCCGGTCTTGCGGCCGGTGTCGCCCAGTTGATCGTGCGAGGTCAGTACCATCAGAATCTTTGCCATGTTGCTCTCCATTGAGGTCTGTTGAATTAGACCGGTCGTCTATAACGTAGACGTGCCGGATTGGTGCCGCGTCGCGTTTGCAGGTAATTTGCTGCAGCGATGTCTACAAGATAAACCAAATTAGACCGGTCGTCTACAATTATTATCGTCGTTGTCAGCGCGGATGCCATGGCATTTGAAGTAAATCTCTGCAACGGATTCGGATTCGGCCTGCTTGTGCCTTGCCGCACCGCCCCAAGCTATGGCCATACAGAGGTTTTCAGGCGGTTTTCGAGACTTGATACGAGGAAAACACGATGCCGATTCAGCCCCATCTCCACGCCAGGCCCGGTCAGGTCACTGGCGCCGCGCCGAGCGGCTTATACACCTTGCCCATTGGGGGCAGCCGCGACAGTTACTTGTATGTGCCGCCGCAATACGATCCGGCCAGAGCGCTGCCGCTGGTGCTGTTGTTGCATGGCGCCGGCGGCAGCGCGCACGACGGCCTGCGCATTTTTTTGCATCGTGCCGATCTGGATGGCCTGATGTTGGTGGCGCCGGCCTCGCAAGCGAGCTCCTGGGACATCATCGTCAAGCGCGCCTATGGCAAGGACATCGACCTGGCGGACCGGGCGCTCGACTACGTCTTCAGCAATTACGCCATCGTGCCGGGCAAGGTGGC
This sequence comes from Massilia sp., assembly GCA_028291845.1. GTDB lineage: Bacteria > Pseudomonadota > Gammaproteobacteria > Burkholderiales > Burkholderiaceae_D > JAFCUW01. The sequence goes on from JAQGNM010000337.1 coordinate 11,339, forward strand.
CGTCGGCGGCTTTTCGGACGGCGCCTCGTATGCGCTCACCCTGGGATTGGCCAATGGCGATTTGTTCAGTCACGTGATCGCGTTTTCTCCCGGTTTTATCGGCCCGGTCGAAGCGCGCGGTGTCCCCAAGGTGTTCATGTCGCATGGCACCAGGGACAGCGTGCTGCCGATCGACGACTGCAGCCGGCGCCTGGCGCCGGTATTACGCAGCGCCGCTTACCCGCTGGTGTATCACGAGTTCAACGGTGGGCACGAAATCCCCGCCGAGGAAGTGCGCTTTGCGATCGACTGGTTTGCCAATGATGCCGCCCAGGCCGGCGCGCGCGCATAACAAGCGCATTCGACAACCGTCGCTGTCGTATCACACCATGCGCTGACCACCAGCGCGGGCCGCGAGGGAGCGCGCCAGCCGCCGGAAACGGCTCGGGCGCTCGCTTGCCGTTACGACGTCTGCCCCGCCCCCGTGCCGCCGGGCGTGCTCTCCGCCGCCGCCGCGCCGCTGGCTTCGTGCAGCGAGCGGGCGCTGTCGACGTGGACCAGGCCGATGGCTTGTTCGAACCAGGTCCGGATCATCAGCTGGTGCTTGCGCTCCTGCTGCAGGGCACCGCTGAACTGGTCGACCATGTCCGGCTGATGGTTTTCATCGGCCAGCGCGATCAGGGTTTCCCAGCCGACGCCGTCGCTCAGCTCGGCGGTCAGGATGGCGTGCAGCGATTGCGCCAGGCTGGTGCGCGGGTCAGTGAGCACCTGCACCAGGCCCAGCGCTTCGACCCCGGCGATGTCGGCGCACGGCGTCATGGCGGTGGGGTCGGCGCCGATCGATTCGATGGCGTCGCGGATCATCAGGGCGTGGCGCGCTTCGTCGCCGCGGATGCTGGCCACCTCCGCGCGGGTGATGCTGAGGCCGGCGCTGATCGGCAATGGATCGAGCTTAACTACATCGAGCTTAAATGCATCGAGCTTGGTCAGCAGCGCGTCGTACAGGCGGGTGGCGGTGCGCTCCATCGCCAGGCGCTCGGCCAGCTTGTCGACCAGCACGTGCGGCCGGTCGCCGCTGAGCAGATGCACGCCCATGCTGACTGCGCCGGTCATGGTGCCGGGCGGTGGAATCGAGCCGACATTGTCCGATTCGGCCATGTACGCCTGGCGCAGCACGGCCATTTGCGTTTCGTCGCCCTCGGTGCCGCGGGTGGCGATGTATTCCTCGCTCAGCATGGCCCTCGTTTGCAATGGCGACATTTGTATGCCGGTCTTGTTCATGCCCATGTGTTCAGTCTGTGCAGCCATACATCCTCCTGCTGTTCGTGTGACGTGCCCGGCAATGCATCAATGGTGGACGCCGCTGGCCGGCATCGCGGCCGCCGCCGCGGTGCCGCTGGCGGCGCCGCGCACCAGGATTTCGGTGCCGGGCGACCAGACGTAGCCGGCTGAAATCGGGCGGCTCGGCTCGCCATCGCTGTGCAGCATGGCGCGGTAATCGATGCTGGCCTGGCTCTCGTGTTCCTTCGGCACGAACTGGGTACCGAGGCGGCGCATGTCGATTTCGTTGATCAGCACGGAACGGTAAAAATCGCGCTGGCTTTTGAGGGGGATCGGACCATCGATGGGACCGGTAATGATTTCGGCGACGTCGCGCCCTTCGTACTTTTCAAAGGCGGCGGCGGCGCTGTGAAAATGGCCCAGCTCGTAATCGAGAAAACGCAGCCAGATCTGCAGGATGCGCGCGTTGGTTTCGCTCTCGACGCAGCTGTAATAGTTGTAGCACTCGTTGGCCTCGTGCAGCACCCATTGCTCGAGCCAGGTTTCGGCAGGGTCGAGCATCGATTCATATTGCGTCACGTGCTGCTCCTCGACCGAGGCGATTTCCGCGTACAGCTGGCGCGCCAGCGGGTCGGCAAAGGTCGGCCCCACGTTCATGTAGTAATTGTGGGTCTGCTGCTCGGCGGCGGTGATGGTTAGCGCGTGCAGTTTGCTGATCATGGCCGCCTTGGTGCGGTCGTAGTTGCTGACCAGGTCGTCCGACGGATGGCGCTGGTGCTCCCAGGTCGGCCGCGCCGGCAGGATATCGGTGTAGCTCTGGGTGATGTTGTTGGCGTCCTTGCCCTCCAGGCGGTCGAGCAGCGCCGCGTAGCGGTACAGGTGATCGAAGTCTTCCAGCAAGCCGTAGCGGTAGGTTTGCGCCAGGTAGGGGTCGGGCTCGAGCTGGGCGATCGACGCCGTCAATTCGATCGCCACCTGTTCGTAGGCGATGGTGGTTTCCAGCGCCGAATGGTCGGGCGAGAGCAGCCAGTTGATCATGGTGGCCTGGTGCTGTTCGGAACGGCGGATCAGCGCCAGCGGCAAGCGCAAATCCTTGTTGCAGCGCGCCGCCATGTGCGAGAAGCGCAGCGCCTCCATTTCGATGCCGTTCATCATGATCACGCGCACCCGCGTAAAAGCGTCGTCGTCGAGTTTGC
>JAQGNM010000347.1 GCA_028291845.1 Massilia sp.
GCATCCGGCCAAGCACAAGCCGGTCGAAGTCAACGTCAAGTCCTCGACCAGCCGCCGGGCGGACAAGTCCGGCGGGACCAAGGTGTTCGTGCTCGACACCAACGTCCTGATGCACGACCCGACCAGCCTGTTCCGTTTCGAGGAACACGACGTCTACCTGCCGATGATGACGCTCGAGGAGCTCGACGATCACAAGAAAGGCATGTCGGAAGTCGCGCGCAATGCCCGCCAGGTCTCGCGCACGCTCGATGCCCTGATCGCCAACGTCGACGACGACGCGATCGAGACCGGCATCGAGCTGGCCAAGCTCGGCAACAAGGATGCGAAGGGCCGCCTGTTCTTCCAGACGAAGCTGCAGAACGGCCCCCTGCTGCCGGAAGGCCTGCCGGTCGGGAAAGCCGACAACCAGATCCTGGGCGTCGTCAAAGCGCTGGCCGCCGAGCAGCCGGAGCGCGCCATCGTGCTGGTGTCGAAAGACATCAACATGCGCATCAAAGCGCGCGCGCTGGGCTTGCCGGCCGAGGATTATTTCAACGACCACGTGCTGGAAGACACCGATTTGCTGTATTCGGGCATCGTGCAATTGCCGGACGACTTCTGGACCAAGAACGGCAAGGACATGGAATCCTGGCAGGAAAGCCGCAACGGCAATTCCTCCACCTTTTACCGCGTCACTGGCCCGACCATTCCAAGCTTGCTGGTGAACCAGTTCATTTACCTGGAACCGAAAAACGGCGAAGCGCCGTTCTACGGCCAGGTGAAGGAAATCAACGGCAAGACCGCGGTCATCCGCACCTTGCGCGATTTTTCGCACAACAAGAACAATGTGTGGGGCGTCACCGCCCGCAACCGCGAGCAGAATTTCGCCCTGAACCTGTTGATGGATCCGGAGTGCGATTTCATCACCCTGCTCGGCCAGGCCGGTACCGGCAAAACCCTGCTGGCGCTGGCGGCTGGCCTGGCGCAGGTGCTGGAAACCAAGTTGTACAACGAGATCATCGTGACCCGCGTCACGGTGCCGGTCGGTGAAGACATTGGTTTCCTGCCGGGCACGGAAGAGGAAAAAATGTCACCGTGGATGGGCGCGTTCGACGACAACCTCGAGGTGTTGAACAAATCCGATTCCGATGGCGGCGAATGGGGCCGCGCCGCGACCCAGGACCTGATCCGTTCGCGCATCAAGATCAAGTCGCTCAACTTCATGCGCGGCCGCACTTTTGTGAACAAGTTCCTGATCATCGACGAGGCGCAGAACCTGACGCCGAAACAGATCAAGACCCTGGTCACGCGCGCCGGTCCCGGCACCAAGATCCTGTGCCTGGGTAACATCGCCCAGATCGACACGCCTTACCTCACGGAAGGCTCGAGCGGCCTGACCTACGTGGTCGACCGTTTCAAGGGCTGGTCGCACAGCGGTCATGTCACGCTGGCGCGTGGCGAGCGGTCGCGGTTGGCTGATCATGCGTCGGACGTGTTGTGATCAAACAAAAGTAAAAACCTACTTTTGTCTGGTTTAGTCAGATAAAAAATCCTCGGGGGACCCGAGGATTTTTCAGTTTACGCAAACCCGATTCAGATCGTGCTTCGCCTCGGGGCGTTATTTTGTTGGTGTTGACGCTTTACATGCCGGGGTAGGTGGACGGCGGGGCCTTGTAGCGGTTGTCGGCTTTTTCTTTCCATTCGGCGGCCTTGACGGCGTCCGGCGCGACGCCCAGTTCTCCCCGTTCGTAGGCGGTGGCCAGGCGGCGCATGGCTGGTTCGTCGCCGGCGGTGGCGGCGCGCTGGTAGTAGGACAGGGCTTGCACCGGATCGCGCAATACGCCGCGGCCGTGTTCGAGCACCGAGGCCATCGAGCGCAAGCCCGGTGGATTGTTCTTTGCCGCGGCCAGCCGGTAATACTTGAGCGCCATCGCCAGGTCCGGCGTCACGCCCCAGCCGTGCTCATACAAGTTGCCCAGACCCTGCTCGGCAAAGGCGTTGCCTTGCGAGGCCGACTTCAGGTACAGGCGCAGCGCTTCCTCGTAATTGCGGGCCACCCCGTTGCCGTTCTCGTAGGCGTTGGCCAGATTGTTTTGCGCGGTCGAATTGCCCTTGTCGGCCGCCATCCGGTACAGCGCCACGGCGGCGCTGTCGTCGCGCGGCATGGCGACCGCGTGGGTCATGCGGTAGGCCAGCCGCACTTGCGCGGCCGGTAACTGCTGATCGGCGGCCTTGCGGAACCATTCGTTGGCGGCGACATCGTCGCGCGCGACGCCGCGGCCCGAGGCCAGCAGGTCGCCCAGGTTCAACTGGGCGCTGGGGTTGCCTTGCTCGGCCGCCTTGCGGTACCAGACGGCGGCCTCGGCGTAGTCGGCAGGAATGTCGATGCCGCGCTGATACACCACTCCCAAGGTGTTTTGCGCCAGCACTTCCCCCTGCGCCGCCGCCTTGCGCAACCACACCAGCGCCTCTACCGGATCCCTGGCGATGCCGTTTCCGTTACGCAGCATCGAGGCAAAACGGTACTGCGCCAGCGCGTCCCCCTGCAGCGCCGCCATTTGCGTCCAGACCATGCGCTCTTCGGCGGTGGCTGCGCGCTCGCCCATCAGTCGCTGCGCTTCGACGCCACCGGCCGACGCGGCCGCGGCCAGGGCCGGGTCGGGATCGACGCGCTTGCCCTCGAGCGTCCAGACGTACTGCATTTTTTGCCAGAGCGGCGCCGCCGCGTTTGCCGCCCCCGGGCCTGGCTTGAATGCGCACTTCAAGATGCCCGCCCGCGCCGCTTCATCGAGCAGCGGAAACCCGCTCGATTTGAGCACCACGCTTTGCTCAACACGGCCGTTGGCGCCTACCAGGTACTGCAAGGTGACCGTGCCGGTTTGCTCCCTGCGCAAGGCTTCCTTGGGCCACTCGGGCTTGGCGCAGGTGTTGAAATCTAGAATGCGTGCAGGGATGGCGGCCGCTGGCTGCGCACCGGCAACCCCGCCGGCCATGGCGCAGGCGGCCAGCAGGCCGGATTGAACGACAAGACGTGCACGCATGGGACCTTCCGGTGAGATTGATTAAAGAACCACATTGCCGCAAAGTATGCGACCGCCGGTTTTTAAAATCAATCTTTACAGGCCGTTTTTCGTGCCTAAGAAGGGCGCCCTGGGCCTGCCGCACTCAGCGAACGGCGTTCGAGCGCTGTTGCCATTCGGTGGCCTTGGCGGGGTCGACTGCCAGGCCGAGGTCGCCGCGGGTGTAGGCGCGCGCGAGTTGGCGCATGGCGACTCTCTCGCCACCGTTGGCGCTGTGCTGATACAGGGCCAGCGCCTGGGCCGGGTCCTTGTCGATGCCGAGGCCGCCTTCGTACAAGATGCCGATCGCGGTGCCGGCGGATAAATTGCCCTGCGCCTGGGCCTTGCGATACCACAGCATGGCTTCCGCAACATTTTTCTCGATGCCGGTGCCCCGTTGCAGCAGCAGGCCGAAGCGGAACTGCGCTTCGGCGTCCCCTTGCAAGGCCGCCATTTGGGTCCAGTGGACGGCGTCGGCCGCCGTATGGGCGTGCTGCGCCAGGTTCAGCTGCGCTGGCAGCGAGCCGGCGTTGGCGGCGGCGATCAAGGCTGGATCGGTCATTACAGGCGAATCGGCGAGAGCCCAGGCGAACTGCATCTGGCGGCGCACAGGCGCCGCCGGCTGATCGTCCGCCCTAAACAGGCAGCCCGACAAGGTCTTTTGCGACGCACCGTCCAGCAGCGGAAAGCCGCTCGATACCAATATAGCAACCTCGCCCGCGCGGCCGTCGGCGCCGACCACAAAAGACAACGTCGTCTTGCCGGTCTGTTCTTTGCGCACCGCTTCCTTCGGCCATTCCGGCTTGGCGCAACGAATTGGGTGCGCGGTCGGCAACGATACAGGAGGCTCTACCGCAAGCTGGGCCGCTGCCGCAGCCGACCAGAAAATAAGCGCCGCCGGCAGGCGACGCGCGACAAGCTTTGACAATGACATGGAAGTCCCGGTTGAACTTGATCAAAAAACCATATTGCCGGCGAGTATGGGCGCAATCGGTCCTTTAATCAATCGGCATGCCATCCGCCATTGCCGTCTAGCCCGTGCGCACTGCCCGGCCCAGGTCGGCAATCGCCTCGATCACCAGGCGGGCGCGCACCGGCTTGATGATGACCCGGCTGACGCCGTACGTCCGCAACGACGCCAGCAGCATGGCATCGCAGCGGTCGACCATGACGGCGACCGGGATCGCGGCGTCGGCCGGGCTTCTGGCATCTTGCAGCAGATCGAGCATGGCGAGCGGGCCGCCCTGCTCTTTCGGCGTGTCGAGATCGAGCGCGATCACGGCGCCGTCGAAGCGGCGACGCGACAACAGGCCGCGCGCCGCGGCCGCGTTGGTCGCTTCGTGCATGTGGGCCAGCTGCGCGCCGTGCGCGGTCATCGCGATGGTCCGGCGCAGCAGAGTTTCGGGCTCCACCAGCAGCAGGTCAGGCAGGCGGTTGGCGGGCATCAGCGGACCTCCCCGGCGTCAAGGCGCTGCGCCAGCACTTCCTCGAGCAGCAGGTCGCGCAGGGCGCCGAGCATCACCTGGTCGATGTCGTCGAACTGGCGCGCTTCGCTGTCGATCAGGCACAAGGTGCCGATCGCTTCGCCTGACGGCAACACCAGCGGTGCACCGGCGTAAAAGCGCAGGTGCGGCGGGCCGCTCACCAGCGGATTGTCGGCAAAGCGTGCATCCTCCAGCGCGTCGGGGACGATGAATAATTGACCGTGCAGGATCGCATGGCCGCACAACGATATCTCGCGGCTGGTCGAACACATTTGCGTGCCGAACTTGGACTTGAACCATTGACGGTCATCATCGACCAAGCTGAACAAGGCGATCGGCACGTCGAACTCGCTGGCGGCGAATTCGACCAGTTTGTCGAAGCGCTGCTCGGGCGGCGTATCGAGCAGCAGCAAGGCGCGCAAGGCGGCCAGGCGGCTCGTTTCATTGGTGGGAACGGGGGGAGCAAGCACGGCAAAGCAATCCATTGTCAGATTCTCGGAAACCATAATTTAACACTGGGTCGCACATTCGACCAAATTGTTGCTTTTAAGCCCCGTTCACAGCGCGTATTGACGATTTTCCCCGGGGCGGCGGCGGCGCCCGCGTTGGCCGGTTTTGCGGTAGAGTCTAGCCCGATCGACTACCGATAGATAAGAGGATTTCCTTGAACCGACAATTTGCCACGCTGGCGCGCTGTTCCATACTGGCGCTCGCCTGCGGCCTGGGCGCCGGCGCCGAGGCCGCCATCCCGGTCTACGCTTTCATGGTCAAACACAGTTACCCGCACGACAGCGGCGCCTTCACGCAAGGCTTGTACATCAAGGACGGCGTGCTGTTCGAAAGCACCGGCATGAAGGGCGAGTCGTCGATCCGCCGGGTGCAGCTGGAGACCGGCCGGGTGCTGCAAAAGAAAGACATCGCCGCCGAATATTTCGGCGAAGGCATTGCCCCGGTCGGCAATGAGATCGTGGCGCTGACCTGGACCTCCAAGCTCGGCTTCGTGTTCGACGCCAAGACGCTCACCCTCAAGCGCAAGTTCAACTACGGCGGCGAAGGCTGGGGCCTGACCAGCAACGGCAAGGATGTCTACATGAGCGACGGCACCGCCGCCATCCGCGTGCTCGACAGCGCCACCTTGAGCGAAAAGCGCCGCATCCAGGTCAGCGCCGACGGCAAGCCAATCACCATGCTCAACGAACTGGAATGGGTCGAGGGACAACTTTTCGCCAACGTCTGGGGCAGCGACGTGATTGCCCGCATCGATCCCGTCAGTGGCAACGTGGTCGGCTGGATCGACCTGACCGGGCTGGCCGACAAGTCATGGCCGGCGCGCGGCACCGACGACGTGCTGAACGGCATTGCCTACGATGCCGTCCACAAGCGTTTATTTGTCACCGGCAAGCGCTGGCCGAAGCTGTTCGAAATCGAACTGGTGGAACGCACGAGGTAAAAAGCAAAAAAGGCAAAAGTGATACACTTTTGCCTTTTTTGAAACTAAAACTGTATCATATTACATGATGTGGTGACCGACCCACCAAGCGATCGCCGCCATGAAGGCCGAGGCGGGAATCGTGAAAATCCAGGCCCAGACAATGTTGCCCGCCACGCCCCAGCGCACCGCCGACATTTTTTGCGCCGAACCGACGCCGACAATGGCGCCGGTGATGGTGTGGGTGGTCGACACCGGCACGCCCAGCGCGGTGGCCGTGAACAGGGTGATGGCGCCGCCCGTTTCGGCGCAGAAGCCGCCGACCGGTTTCAACTTGGTGATCTTCTGGCCCATGGTCTTGACGATGCGCCAGCCGCCGAACAGGGTGCCGAAGCTGATGGCCGTATAGCAGGAGATGATCACCCACAATGGCGGCGCGCTTTCGGTGCCGGTGGAAATGCCGGCGGCGATCAGCAGCATCCAGATGATGCCGATGGTTTTCTGGGCGTCGTTGCCGCCGTGGCCGAGGCTGTATGCCGCGGCCGATACCAGCTGCGCGCGGCGGAACCAGGTGTCGACCTTGCGTGGCGTCGAGCGCACGAACACCCACGACACCAGCACCATCATGATCGAGCCCAGCAAAAAGCCCAGCAGCGGCGAGATGACGATGAAGGCAACCGTTTTCAGCAAGCCGCCGCCGACCAGCGCGCCGGTGCCCGACTTGGCCACCGCCGCGCCCACCAGGCCGCCGATCAGGGCGTGCGAGGAGGACGAGGGAATCCCGTAGTACCAGGTGAACAGGTTCCAGAAGATGGCGCCGACCAGCGCGCCGAAAATCACGTATTGATCGACCACGTGCGGATCGATGGTGCCCTTGCCGACGGTGGCGGCGACGTGCAGGCCGACCACGAAAATGGCGATGAAATTGAACACCGCGGCCATGGCAACCGCCGTCTGCGGTTTCAAAACACCGGTGGAGACCACGGTGGCGATGGCATTGGCGGCATCATGGAAGCCGTTCATGAAGTCGAAAATCAGCGCCAGGGCAATAAGCAGCCCGAGCACATAAATGCTCATGTGAAGAGTTTGCATGGATTGATCGCTTCAGGCGCTTACGCGTTTTCGACGATGATGCCTTCGATGATGTTGGCAACATCTTCGCAGCGGTCGGTGACGGTCTCGAGAATCTCGTAGATAGCCTTCAGCTTGATCAGGTTGCGCACGTCCGGCTCGTCCCTGAACAGTTTCGACATGGCGGCGCGCATCACGTGATCGGCGTCCGATTCCAGGCGGTCGATCTCTTCGCAGATGGCGACGATCTTGTGCGAATTGTCCATATTATGCAGCAGCCCCACCGCCTGCTGGACTTTCTCGCAGCAGGCCAGGCACAGCTCGGCCAGGCGCTTCGCTTCCGGCGTCACCGCCTTCAGGTCGT
>JAQGNM010000435.1 GCA_028291845.1 Massilia sp.
GCCTCGAGCGCCATGCTGCGCAACTGCGCCGCATCCTGGCGCAATTGCGGCAAGGATTTCTCCAGCTGCGCCCGGCCCGTCACAGCCGGGCTGATGAACAGCAAATACACCAGCGCGCCGACCACCACGCCGGCGCCGATCACCAGGAACTTGCGCTCCTGCTCGGTGCGGGCGATCCAGCCGACCGCCAGCTGCGATTGCATTTTTCTAAAACCGTTGCTAAAACTGTTGACGGCGCTCATGACTTGGCTCCTCCAGTCGATTTGATCAGCCACACCGCCGGCGCCGATTCCGTCAAGGTCAGATTGCGGGCCGCCAGCGCGTTTTTCAGTTGCGCCACCACGCCGGGATCTGCCGTTTCCGGTTTGACCTTGACTGTCAGAATTTGTTCCTTGAATTCGAGACTATTGATGCCGAGCGGGCGCGGCAGGGCGCGCGCGGCCTCGCCGAAGGCCGCCGCCAGCCAGGTGAATTCGGTCGGTCCGACCTGGCCGACGGCCGCCTTGGCGCGCGCATTGTTCATCCGCATCTGCGCCACCGGGTCCTGGATCACCGTGTCTTTCGGGTACGCCGCCTTGAAAGTCTGCACCATCGACTGGCGCACGGCATCGGCTTCGCGCTTCATGCGCAGCCACTCGACGTTCAAGCCAGCCAGGTTGACGATGACGGCCAGCGCCGCCAGCGCCAGCGGCCATTTCCACCTGCCCCAGTCGGCCGCGCGGGCGCCGGCCGAACCGAGCGAAGGCACCATGTCGAGCGCGGTGGTCTTGGCGCCGGCGATCCAGTGCGCCCAGCTGTCCGCTTCCAGTGCCACCGGCGGGTCCATTGCCGGCGCCAGCGCCTGGTAGTGCGCCAGCTCGGCGGCGGGCACATACAAGGTCAGCGGCGCGTCGCCGGCCAGCGCGCGCGCCGTCTGCAAGGCCGATGCGGGATCCGCTTCCAGCGCCAGGCCCATGCCGTGGTACAGGCCGTCACGCAAAGTCAGTTCGTTCGGGCCGATCGCGCCGCTGACCTGGCCGGGAGAAATCGGCAGGCACAATTGCGCGGGAATCGCGGTGACGGCGCGCGCGCCCAGCGCCAGCATGGTGCGCACCAGCGGTTCGAGCAGAGAGCGCTGGACCACGGCAACGCTGCGCACGCCATCGGCCGACACCACTGGCGCCGGCGTCAACACGCAATCGGCCGGGTCGCCCAGCACCTGTTCCTCGACCAGCCCCGGCAAGGCTGCCTTCAAACGCGCGCCCGACAATGGCGGCGCTTTGACGTGCAGCATGGTGACGTCGGCGGCAGCGAGCAGCAGCACCACGCGGCGCACGTTATTGACCAGGTCGCCCAGACCGCGCAGGGCGCCCTCTCCCTGCTGGCCGATCAGGCCGCTGTCGGCCACCATGGCGTAGCGCGCCAGCGCGGCGTCGCCGTCGGCACGCGCCGGCAGGCGGATATATAAAGTGCTCAAACGATCTCGCTTTCTGCTTTTTTAGCTGCTTGCATGCTTCACCTAGTTTTGCCGCGTCCATAGTACCGTGGTCTGCCCGCCGACAGGCGACTCGATCAGCGATTGGGCGTCGAGTGCCGCGCGGTCGAGGCGGATGCGGCTTTGAGCCAGAAAATAATTGCTCAGAGTGGCGATCGGCGCACCAGGCATCTGGGTCAATCCCGTCATGCCGCTAAAATTACTGGGACTGTTGGCAGGGATGCGCTTGAGCTGCTCGGCCAGGGCACTGGCCTGGCTCATCGAGCAATTCTGAAAAAGCGCTCCCAGCACTTCGGGCGGCGCCGTATTGATGTTGATCTTGGTTTCCGCCGGCAGCACGATGACAAAATTGCGCAGGCGGTCGACAGTATCCTTGGTCACGCCCGGCACCGCCAGCAAATCGTCCACTTGTACCAGCGCCATCGGCACATTCGTCGCCACCCGCGGCGGCGCTGCGACCGGCACGCCGGTGCCTGTCCCGGTGCCGGGAACCGCCGGGGAGGCGCTGGCCACCAGCTGGGCGATTTTCGTCGCCAGGCCGGGATCGAGCTGCAGGTTGGTCAACAGGCGCTTGAAAATTGCGACTTGGTCCGAATCGGGTGCGCCGTTCGCCGCCAGCAAATTGAGGTTGTAGCGCGCGGTGGCGTCGGTCAGCCTGCCAGACAAGGTGGCGTCGAACACCTCGTTTTCAACCCGCTCGCGTTCGATGTACTGGTCGAGCCGGGTTTCCGCCAGCGGCGTGGTCCACACCTGGTCGAGCGCCGTGTAATTCGCCGCCGACCCCGTGCGGCTTTTCAATATCAAACTCGACAACTCCAGCGCACCCCGTAAAATCCACTTGGTTTGCAGGTGCAAGCGCTGATTTTCCATCGAGCGCACCTGCACCTGCTGCTGCCAGAACAGGCTGGCGACAATCGTCACCGCCAGGGTGGTCAGCAACAGGGCGGTGATGACGGCCACCCCTTTTTGCTTGTGCAGACGGCGCGCGCGCATCAGGCGCCTCCCAGCAAAAACGTCTTCATCATCGGCGCCGCCAGGTCGCGCGTTTGCAGCACCACCTGCAAACCGTACACGGTGCCCGGCGGGACCGCGGTGGCGGCCGGCGCCACCAGCGGCGCCTGGATCGCCTGCCAGGCGTTATTCGCCCAGTTCTGCACGTTCATGCCAGTCACGCCGGCTTGCAGCGCTACCGGCACGGTGGTGTCGGCGCCGCTGGTGGCCGACTTCCACATCACGTCCAGTTCCGTCATGTTGCGGGTGGCGGTCGATTCGCGCCGCAGCAGCACGCCTTCGCGCACCCGGTACGACACCACCTGCAGGCGGGTCGGTTCGTTTTCCACCATCGACAGGCGCACCATCGTCAGGCCGTTGTTGTCGAACTGCAGATAGGGCCGGGTGCCCAGCAGGGCGCCATCGACCGGCATGTGTTCGCAGTCGCTTTGCATTTGGGCAAACGCCAGTTGCATGCCGCGGGTAACTTCCATCTGTTCGGTGAGCGACACGCGCGCACGCACGATGCCATCGAGGCCGCGCCAGCCAAGCACGGCGACCATGGCCAGGATGCTGATGGCGACCAGCAACTCGACCAGGGTAAATCCACGTGCCTTCAACATTTTCATGGCGCCACCAGCTGCACCAGCTTGACGATGCGGCGCTCCGGGTTTTTCAGATCGTAGACGCTGACCTCGACCCGGCGCAGCAGGGGATTCGGGCTGACCAGCACTTCTTCGTCGCACACCAGTTGCAAGTCGCCCTGCGGGCAATCGTAGCGCTGCTTGCCGACGGCGGGAAATACGTGGTTCAGGCGCACCTGCACCAGGCGGTTTTCGGCCGACCAAGTGGCCATCATGGCGCTGCGCAAACCAGCGCTGTTGGCGGCCAGGCTGCCGACCGCGCGCAGCGACGCGCCCAGCGCGGTGCCGACAATGACCAGCGCCACCAGCACTTCAAGCAGGGTGAAGCCGGCTTGGCGAATTACTTGCGTACGCAAGGATTTATTCATTACTCCACCACGAAGTGGCCGATACCGTCGGCGCGAATGGCGGCACGGGCGCCACCCGCCACCAGGGTCAGCACAAACGGCTTGTCGACCGGTTCGCGGCCGAAGGTGATGCGCAGCGGCGCGCCCGGCAAGGTGGTATTCGGGTCCATCAGCAAGGTCAGGGGACCGTCCTTGAACTCGCGCTGGCGCAATAAATCGTCGTCGATGATGGGATCCCAGCGGGTGTCGTTGCGGACGATAAAACGGTACTGCATGTCGTCCGCCTCGAAGGCGACCAGGCGGTTCCTGACAATGGCTTCGTCGCGCGCCAGTTGCAGCAGCAGCGCCAGACGGCTCGCCTCGTTTTGCAGATGCTGCTGCGGACTGGGAATCGCGTTGAGCGAGACCAGCCCGAGCGTGATGCCGATGATGACCATCACGACCATCAGCTCCACCAGGGTGAAGCCGCGGGCCGGGCGGCGTGGCGCGGAGTGGATGGCAGGCACGGTGGCCTCGAAAGGATAGATCGTTATGGACAGGTTAGATCATTTTATCGGGTTAATTGTCCCAGGAACCGATGTCGGTGTCTTCACCGGCGCCGCCAGGCTGGCCGTCGGCGCCCAGCGAGAACAGGTCCACTTCGCCATGCACGCCAGGCTGCATGTATTGGTAGGCGTTGCCCCATGGGTCTTTCGGCAGCTTGTCGATGTAGCCGCCGGCCTTCCAGCCGTTGGCCGCCGGACCGCTGGTCGGCTTGGTGACCAGCGACACCAGGCCCTGCTCGGTGGTCGGGTAGCGTTGGTTGTCCAGCTTGTACAGTTTGAGCGCCTGCATCAACGTCGAGATGTCGACCTTGGCGGCGGTAACGCGCGACTCGCCCGTGCGGCCCATCAGCTTGGGCACCACCAGGGCGCCGAGAATGCCGATGATGACCACCACGACCATGATTTCAACCAGGGTAAAGCCGCGTGCACGCTTGCCGCGGTTGTTTAAACGGCGGCCCGATGCGGGAGACTTGTTGCTAAAAGCAATGTGCATAATGTCTGTCGTCAGTTCGGAAAGGAGAGAAGTATAAGGGGGTTTGATGAGCGGGGGCTTAATACCGCAGTATTTAATACCCGCCTTTACACCAGTACGCCATTGTAAACGGCACGCACCGCGCTGGCGATGGCAGAGCGATATCGCGGCGCCAGCTTGATCGGCTTAGAGGGGCCTGGCGGTGCCGCACACCGGGCAGGCCGGATCGCGGGCAATACCGATGCTGCTCCATTCCATGTTTCTGCCGTCGAGCATCAACAGGCGCCCGGCCAGCGATTCGCCGATGCCGATGAGCAGTTTTAAAGCTTCGGCCGCCTGCATGGCGCCGATCACACCCACCAGCGGGGCGAACACGCCCATCGTGCTGCAGGCAGCGTCTTCGAACCCGGCGCCAGGCGGAAACAGGCAGGCGTAGCAGGGAGAAGCGGCGCTTCTCGGGTCGAACACGGACAGCTGGCCGTCGAAGCGGATCACGGCGCCGGCCACCAGCGGCACGCCGGCAGCCATGCAGGCAGCATTGACCGCGTGGCGGGTTTTAAAATTGTCGCTGCAGTCGAGCACGACTGTGGAAGCAGCCACCAGTTCGGTCAGGCGGTCTCCCGCCAGCCGTTCGCGCAAGGCGGTGACGGCAATTTCAGGGTTGATCTGGCTCAAGGCCAATTTGGCCGAATCGACCTTCGGCTGGCCGACCCGCGCTGTCGTATGCATGATCTGCCGTTGCAGATTGGTCAGATCGACGTCGTCGTCGTCGACCAGCACGATGCGGCCCACGCCGCTGGCGGCCAGGTACAGGGCGGCGGGCGAACCGAGGCCGCCGGCGCCGATCACCAGGACAGTGGCATCGAGCAGCCGCTGCTGGCCCTCGATGCCGATCTCGTCGAGCAGGATGTGGCGCGAGTAGCGCAGCAGCTGATGGTCGTTCAAGGCAAGTCGTTCAACGTGTCTGGTTCAAGTCGTATGGTTCAGGCCGCTCTATTTGACCGGCTTGCCCTTGATGTCGGCCGGCTTGACGGCGTCGCCGTTCTGCTTGCCGTTAAACGTCGAGACCGGCGTCGGCAGCAGCTTTTGCGCGTCGACCACTTCCACGGCGGGCGCCGGCGCCAGCTTCACCGGCAAGCCCTTGAAATGGTTGAGCGCCTGCTGCAGCTGGAAATCGTCCTTGCCGCCGAATTCGACGGGCTTGCGGTTTTTCAGGGCGGCGGCGCGGCGTTCCAGTTCGAGCAGGTCGACCTTGGTCTTGGTTTCGCCACTGGCCTTGTCGCCTTCGCTGCCGAGGTGGCGTTCGAGATCGGCCTCGTGTTCGCGCAAGGCATTGAAACCGTCGTCGTTGGCGGTTTCGTCGACCATCAGGTCGGGCATGATGCCGCGCGCCTGGATCGAGCGGCCCTTGGGCGTGTAGTAGCGCGCCGTGGTCAGTTTGACGGCGGTGTCGGCGGTGAGCTGGCGCAAGGTCTGCACCGAGCCTTTGCCGAACGTCTGGGTGCCCATGACGATGGCGCGCTTGTAGTCCTGCAGGGCGCCGGCGACGATTTCAGAGGCCGAGGCCGAGCCGGTGTTGACCAGCACCACCATCGGCACGGTTTTCAAGCCGGCTGGCAATTTCGCCAGCGGATCGGCGCCATTGCGGCCCGCATAAAATTCGCGGCGGCCATAATAAACCTGGTTTTGATCGGCCAACTGGCCCTTGGTCGAGACGATTTCCTGCTCTTTCGGCAAGAACGCCGTCGACACCCCAATCGCGCCCGGCAGCAAGCCGCCCGGGTCGTTGCGCAGGTCGAGCACCAGGCCTTTGATGTTGGGGTCTTGTGCGTACAGGGCGTTGGCCCTGGCCGCCAGTTCGTCGAGCGTTTGTTCCTGGAACTGGCTGATGCGCACCCAGGCATAGCCCGGCTCGACGATATTCGCTTTGACACTTTTGACCTGGATTTCCTCGCGGATCAGCGGGATGGTCAGGGCCTTGTCTTCTCCCTTGCGGGCAATCGTCAGCAAGACCCGGCTGCCGGGCGCGCCGCGCATTTTCTTGATGGCTTCGTCGAGCGTCAAACCCTTGATGGCGACGCCGTCGATGCGGGTGATCAGGTCGCCCGACTTGATGCCGGCGCGCCAGGCTGGCGAATCTTCGATCGGCGAGACGATCTTGACGAAGCCGTCCTCGGTCGACACTTCGATGCCGAGGCCGACAAAACGCCCCTGCATGCTCTCGCGCATTTCCTTGAATGCTTTTTTGTCGAGGTAGACCGAATGCGGATCGAGCGAGGCGACCATGCCGCCGATTGCTTCGGACAGCAGTTTTTTATCGGTGACCGGTTCGACGTAATCCGATTTGATCAGGCCATACACGTCGGCCAGCTGGCGCAATTCTTCGAGCGGCAAGGGCGAGCCGCCAACCTTCTGGGCGACCGCCGGGAACTGGAACGACAAGGCGACGCCGGCGACGATGCCGATGGCGACCAGGCCGCCGGTACGGGCGCGCTCACGGAATTTGCCGGAGGGTTGATTGCTCATGCGTTGCCTTGTTTTTTTAAGACTAAAACTGAAATTTTAAAATTTGATCCAGGAAGAAGGATCGAATGCCTGACCCAGGTGCCTGAGCTCAAAGTATAGACCCGATTCTTCACGCCCGCCGGTGTTGCCCGCGCTGGCGATCGTCTCGCCGGCCTTGACCACCTGCCCGGCTTGCTTGAGCAAGCTTTGATTGTTGCCGTAGATCGACAGGTACTGGCCGCCATGGTCGACGATGATCAGGTTGCCGAAACCGCGCATCCAGTTGGCCCATACCACGCGCCCGCCCGCCACGGCGTGCACGTCGGCACCCTCGGCAGCCTGGATGAACACGCCTTTCCAGGTCGCTTCTCCCCGCTTGGCGCCGAAGCGGGCCGCCAGTTTGCCGGCCACCGGCGAGCGCATCTGCCCTTTCAGACTGGCAAAAGCGCCATCCGGGGCGGCCGGCGCCAGCGCGACGTCAGCCGGTTTGACCGCCGGTTCAGGTTTGGGTTCCGGCTTCTGCGCCACCTTCGGCGGTTCGTCGTTGTCGATCGGATCGGGCTTGAACAGCGGCTTGTCGGCTGGTTTTCCTTGCGGCCTCGGCTTGGCCGCCTCTCTGGCCAGGCGTTCGCGCTCGGCCTTGCGGCGCGCTTCGGCCAGCATCCGGGCTTGTTCGGCGGCCTTCGCCCTGGCGGCGGCCAGCGCCGCCTGCCGGCGTTGCTCGGCGGCGGCGGCTTCGGCTTGCTGCTTGATCAGTCTGGATAAATTGTCGACCAGCGCGCTCATTCTCTGCTCGTCGCGCTGCAGGTTGCCCACTTCCTTGCGCTGCGCCGTCAGCTGGGTCGACAGTGAACGCAGCAGCTCGGCCCTTCGCCCTTTCTCCTTCTCCAGTTCGGCTTTCTTTTGTTGTTGTTCCTCGGCGATTTCGACCAGTTCATCGCGCGCGTTTTGCGCCGCTTCCTTGTTGGTCTCGACGGCCGCCAGGTTGCCGCGCAGGGAATCGAGCAATTTGGCCTGCGCCTGCGACAGGTAGGCCATCAACTGCAGATCGCGGTTGATGCGGTTCGGATTGTCGCCCGACAGCAGCAGTTTGATGCGGTCTTCATTGCCGGCGACGTAGTGCTGGCGCAGCAGTTTGGCCAGCTGCTTTTTCTGCGCGTCGATGGTCGCGGCCAGTTTCACGCCGGCGGCATCGAGTTCGCGGATCTTGCTGTTGGTATCTTCTTGCTCACCGGCCAGATCGCGCAGGGCGCGGTTGGCGTCGGAAATGGCTTCCTCGGAGGCGGCCAGGGTGTCGGCCGCGCTCTCCTTTTCGCTTTCCGTCTTGCTGATGTCCTTTTTCAGGGCCTGCAGTTTTTGCACGATGCCGGCGCGGCTGGCCTCGAGTGCGGCTTTTTGTTTGCTGCGCTCGGTCGGTTTGGCGGGGGCGCCGCTGGCATTGCATGCAAGCAGCGCCAGGGTCAGCAGCGCGATCGTCCTGACGTTTGCTTTTACGGTAACGAAGGACAAAATGCTTACTTCGCCTTACCTTGGTTGGCCACGGCGGCGGTGGCCGCGGCGATCGCCGCCTGGTCGCCCAGGTAGTAATGACGAATTGGTTTTAGATCGGCATCGAGTTCATACACCAGCGGCTGGCCGTTGGGAATGTTCAAGCCGACGATGTCGGTGTCGCTGATGCCATCGAGCATTTTGATCAGGGCCCTTAAACTGTTGCCGTGCGCCGAGATCAGGATCTGGCGACCGGCGCGGATGGCCGGGGCGATTTCCTCGTCCCACGCCGGCATCACCCGCGCCACCGTGTCTTTCAGGCATTCGGTGAGGGGAATCGACGCCTTGTCGAGGCGGGCGTAGCGGGGATCGGCAAACGACGTGCGCTCATCGTCGGCGGCCAGCGGCGGCGGCGGGGTGTCGTAGCTGCGGCGCCAGACCAGTACCTGGGCGTCGCCGTATTTGGCCGCCGTTTCTGCCTTGTCCAGGCCCTGCAGGGCGCCGTAATGGCGCTCGTTGAGGCGCCAGTCGTTGATCACCGGCAGCCACACCATGTCCATCTCTTCCATGGTCAGCCACAAGGTGCGAATCGCGCGTTTCAATACCGAGGTGTAGGCCAGGTCGAAGGTAAAGCCAGCCTCCTTCAACACCTTGCCGGCGTTTTTCGCTTCCTGCACGCCCTTGGCCGTCAGGTCGACGTCGGTCCAGCCCGTGAAACGGTTGTCCAGGTTCCAGGTCGATTCGCCGTGGCGCATGAATACAATTTTGTACATGGAAAGTGTTCTATTCTTGAATAAATGGCATGTGGATCGGGGCGGGCGGGCCGAAAAACAGCGCGGTCCGTTTCGCATTCGCCTTCTATTTTATAATGCGCGGATTAAGTTAACCCACTGGACGCCTTGTGAAATTTATTCTTGACCATATTTTTACCGTTGTGATCGTATTGGTTTCGGGCGGCTATCTGCTGTTTGCCGGGCTCGGACGAGGCGGCAAGCGTGCCTCGCCGCTCGAAGTGACCCAATTGATCAACCGCGGCAAACCGACCATCGTGGACGTGCGCACCCCTGAAGAATTTGCCGCAGGGCATTTGCGCGACGCAAAAAACATTCCGCTGGCAGACTTAAGCACAAGAATTGGCGAGCTCGAGAAGTCGAAGGCCCGTCCGGTCGTGGTGGTGTGCCAGACCGGCGCGCGCGCCGACAAGGCGGTGCGCCAGCTGAGCGCGGCAGGTTTTGCCGACGTCGTGCGCCTCGACGGCGGGCTTGCCGCGTGGCAGACCGCCGGCTTGCCAGTCGCTAAATAACATTGAAGGAATTGATTATGTCTACCCAAGCCCATGTCGTGCTGTACCACACCGCCAGCTGCCCGTATTGCGTACGCGCCGAGCGCCTGCTCGAAGCGAAAGGCGTCACCGACATCGAACGCATCCGCGTCGATCTCGACCCTGAGCAGCGCACCATCATGATGAAGAAAACCGGCCGCCGCACGGTACCGCAAATTTATGTCGGCGAGACCCACGTCGGAGGTTTCGACGATTTGTATGCGCTCGATCAGGCGGGCCGCCTGGATTCCTTGTTAAATGGGGCTTGACCGGGGTTTGGCCCATTGCTAAGGAGCATGGCGGTGACGCTATTGTTCACAGGGTTGTTTTGATACAATTGCCGTCGCATTTGCGAAGTATTCAACAACGCATATACGGGACGGCGACCTGCCCTCCCCCTTATCTCTCAACGAAAGCGTTCCATGTCTGACGAAAATCTGCAACCCGTATTCCAAATCCAACGCGTCTATCTGAAAGACATGTCGCTGGAGCAGCCGAATTCCCCTGGCATTTTCCTCGAGCAAGAAGCGCCGACCATCGAAGTGTCGCTCGACGTGGGCGCCGAAGCCATCGCCGAAGGCATTTATGAGTCGACCGTGACGATCACCGTCACCGCCAAGGTTGGCGAAAAAGTCGCTTTCCTGGTCGAAGGCAAGCAAGCCGGCATTTTCGAAGCACGCAATATCCCTGCGGACCAACTCGATCCACTGCTGGGTATCGGTTGCCCGAACATCGTCTACCCTTACCTGCGCGGTAACATCGCCGACGTCATCACCCGCGCCGGCTTCCCGCCAGTGCACCTCGCCGAGATCAACTACGAAGTGTTCTACCAGCAGCGCCGCGCTGCCATGGCCGAGCAGGCAGCCGCTCCCGCAGCCCCGACCTTGAACTGACAGCCGGCGGCAGTTTTGCCAGATTTAGCGAGCGGGACAGGCCAACAGCCTGTCCCGTTTTACTTTTTGCCTGGGACTTTGATGATTCGTTTTAGTTTTGCCGCAGCTTTTGCACGGGTTTTTGTATCTGTTGCTGCTCTCGCACTCGCGGCGACCGCTCCGCTGGCCCACGCCGTTGACTTCAAAAGCATCGGCGCCGCGCCCGCCATCCTGTACGACGCCCCCTCCACCCGCGGCGGCAAGCTGTACGTGGCGCCA
Source organism: Massilia sp. (assembly GCA_028291845.1). Lineage (GTDB taxonomy): Bacteria > Pseudomonadota > Gammaproteobacteria > Burkholderiales > Burkholderiaceae_D > JAFCUW01. The sequence goes on from JAQGNM010000435.1 coordinate 10,938, forward strand.
CGCGGCATGCCGGTCGAGGTGGTCCTCAGCTATGGCGACTGGGTCAAGCTGCGCGACATGAGCGGCGACCTGGCCTGGGCCGAAGCGAAAGCGCTCAGTCCGCGCCGCATGCTGGTGGTGCGCAGCGCCAGCGTGAAAGTGCGTGCCGGCCCCGACGACAACGCCGCCGCCGTCATGACGGCCGACCGCGGCGTGCTGCTCGAACTGGTCGATCCGGCACCGCCCGCGTCCTTGTGGCTGAAAGTACGGCACAAGGACGGCATCGGCGGATTCGTCAAGCTAAGCGACGTGTGGGGAATCTGATGGCCAACATTACCGTATTGGGCGCCGGCGCCTGGGGCACCGCTGTCGCCATATCTCTGGCGGCGCGGCATCAGGTGCTGCTGTGGGGACGCGACGGCGACGCCATGGCGCAGATGGCGGGAGCGCGCGAAAACCGCGATTACCTGCCCGGGTTTGCGTTTCCTCCCGCCCTGGCGGTCAATGGCGACTTCGAGGCGGCGCTGGCGCATCTGCAGGGCGATGATTGCCTGCTGATCGCCGCTTGCCCGGTCGCCGGCCTGCGCCCATTGCTGGGCCGCTTGAAAGACCGCGCGATTCCCAACATCGTCTGGTTGTGCAAGGGATTCGAGTATGAAACCGGCCTGCTGCCGCACCAGGTGGTGGCCGAGGTATTGGGCGAGGCGGTGGCCGGCGCCGCCTTGTCGGGCCCGTCGTTCGCCCAGGAAGTGGCCAAGGGCTTGCCGTGCGCGCTGACGGCGGCGTCGAGTTCGGCCGAATTGCGGCGCCGGGTGGTGTCGCTGGTGCACGGCGGCAATATGCGCGTGTATTCCTGCGACGACCTGGTCGGGGTCGAGGTCGGCGGCGCCGTCAAGAACGTGCTGGCGATCGCCACCGGCGTCGCCGACGGCCTCGGCCTGGGCCTGAATGCGCGCGCCGCCCTGATCACCCGGGGACTGGCGGAAATCACCCGGCTCGGCACGGCGCTGGGCGGCCAGCCCGGCACCTTCATGGGCTTGACCGGGATGGGCGACTTGATACTCACCTGTACCGGCGACCTGTCGAGAAACCGCCGGGTCGGCCTGGAACTGGCAAGCGGCAAAAAACTCGATCAGGTGGTGGCCGAACTGGGCCACGTGGCCGAAGGGGTGCCGTGCGCACGCGCGGTGCGGGCGCTGGCGCAAAAATTAAACGTGGACATGCCGATCACCAATGCGGTGGCCGGCGTGCTGTTCGACGGTGACGACGCCAGCGCCATGGTGGCGAAATTGCTGGCGCGCGACCCGCGCGAGGAGATTTAAACCCGAAATTTAATCGGTCGTCGTCGACGAATCGCTGCGCTCGATCAGGATGGTCATCAGGCCGACCGCATCTTCTACCGCGCGCACGGCGTGCGGCACGCCGCCGGCCAGGTACAGCATCTCGCCCGGTTTCAGATTGATGAGCTTGTCATGGGCGTCGACTTCGATCTCTCCCTCCAGGCACTGCAAGGTGACTTCGCCTTCGACCCGGTGCAAGGGCATCGGCCGCTCTTTCGGCAACACCAGCCGTATCAGTTCCATGTGCGGGGTCTTGGCCAGCGCGACCGAGGTGAAAAAGGCGATGTCGTCGTCGCCCCGTGATAAGGCGATCTTGTCGCCCGATGCTGCGTGCTGTAATGCCATGATGTCCCTGTAATCAATAAGTTATGCCAGTCAATCCGCGGCGGCTTCGTCGAAGGTTTCGGGAACGTTGCGCAGCCAGCTGACCAGCGCGAAAGCATCCTTGAAACCTGCCGCCAGTTGCGGCACCAGCTTGTCCGGCTCGTTGAGCGACAGCTTGACTTCGGTCCACACAAAAACCCCCTTCATTTTCAGGTGCTCGATGTGGACGTGGTCCGGGTCGAAACCCTTGGGCGGGCGCTGCAAGGTGTGATCGAGATCGAAACCGTCGTAGGTCTGGCGCAAGGCTTTATTTTTCATCAATTTTGCAAAACCTGTCGCATCGTTGACGATATGCTCGCGGATCGCTTTCAAGCGCGCCGGCGGCGGCAGGTATTCGCCGGCGCCGATGCCGAGGGTGCCGTCGCCTTCGATATGAAAATAATAGGTGGGACCGCCGCCGGCGCTGGGACGGCGCTTGTCGTTGGGCGTGATGCCGGCGGAAAAACGGGTTTTATAGGGGCGCTTGTCATTGGAAAAGCGGATGTCGCGGTTGATGCGGAACAGCGCCTTTTTCGGATTGCAGGCGATGACCTGCTTGTCGAACTTGCCCAGTTCGGCAATCAGCTCGGTGACCACCACCAAAAATTCTTCCCGCAAAATATCGTAGCGGGGCTTGTTCATGATGAACCACGGACGGTTGTTGTTGTCTTTCAGTTCAGTGAGGTACTGGGTCAAATCACGCAGATGCATAGATCTCTATCTAATTTATAAAATCATTCGTCGTCAGGGGTCGGCTGCGGGCGCGGCCGCTTGCCGACCGTGACATCGAGGGTCGATTGCTGGTTCTTGCGGATCACCGTAAGTTGGGCCTTCTGGCCGGGAGGCAAGGACGAAATCAGGGTCAGCATCTGGTTGGTGTCGCCCACCGGCTTGCCTTGCACGCTGGCCAGGATGTCGCCCGGCTTGATCCCCGCGCGGTCGGCCGGACCGCCGCGCACCACGCCGGCAATGATGGCGCCGCTCTTTCTCGCCAGGCCGAATCCTTCCGCCAGTTCCGGCGTGATGTCCTGGGTTTCGATGCCGATCCAGCCGCGCACCACTTGCCCGTTCTTGATGATGGCGTCCATCACCGTCTTGGCGGTGCTGACCGGAATGGCAAAGCCGATGCCGACCGAGCCGCCCGATTGCGAATAAATGGCCGAATTGATGCCGATCAGGTTGCCGGCGGTGTCGATCAGGGCGCCGCCCGAGTTGCCGAAGTTGATGGCGGCGTCGGTCTGAATAAAATTTTCAAACTGGTTGATGTGCAGGTTGTTGCGCCCGACCGCCGAGACGATGCCCATGGTGACGGTCTGGCCGACGCCGAACGGATTGCCGATCGCCAGCAAGACGTCGCCCACCTTGGCCAGTTCGGAGCTGCCCAGCACGATCACCGGCAAGCCGCGCTCGGCGATGCGGATCACTGCCAGGTCGGTCTCCGGGTCGGTGCCGACCACCTTGGCGGCGGCTTTGCGGCCGTCGGCCAGCACCACCTCGATTTCGTCGGCCGCTTCGACCACGTGGTTATTGGTCAGAATGTAGCCCTCGGGGCTGACGATGACGCCCGAACCCAGGCTCGATTGCTGTTCGGTGCGCGGGGCACGGTCGCCGAAAAAGCGTCGAAAGAACGGATCGCGCAGCAAGGGGTGGTTTTGCGGCAGGGCCTTGCTGGTCAGGATATTCACCACAGCCGGCATGGCGCGTCCTGCTGCATCGCGGTAACTGCCGGCGCCCGAGGCGGCGGCGCCCTTCTCCGGCGCCTGCAGCACCGGCACGGCGGAGGACGGCGTCACCCCTTCGAGCCGCGGCGTCGAAGCGTGCAGCCACTCCGGGCGCATCGCTTGCACCACCATGTACACCGCCAGCGCCACCGTGATGGCCTGGGCGAACAGCAGCCAGAGTCGTTTCATGCGAGGGTCCTGTGGAGCGGGTTAGCGACGCAGCGAATCGCGGATTTCGCGCAGCAGCACGACGTCTTCCGGCGTTGCCGGGGCGGCCACGGGAACCGGCTTTTGCAAGCGGTTGATCATGCGGACCATCTGGAAAATAATAAAGGCGAGGATGAGGAAATTCAGCGCTACGGTCAGGAAATTGCCATACGCCAGCACTGCGCCGCCCTTTTTTGCCTCGGCCAGCGCCTGGCCGTAGGCCTGGCCGTTGAGCGGCAGGTAGTAATTGGCAAAATC
>JAQGNM010000453.1 GCA_028291845.1 Massilia sp.
TTGGCGTTGGCGTCCGGGCGGTTCCAGTAACCCTCGAAGGCTTCGTCGCCGGCCAGGTCGACGATGATCTCGCCCTCCTCGTAGCTGACGGCGGCCAGTTGCGGGTCGCCGCTGCCCAGGCGCACCACGCGCAGCCGCTGGTTGATGCCGGCGCGGCCGGCGCTGCCGGGCTTTTTGACGGCTTCCTGGTCGATGCTGAAGGTGTACACCTCGGACGAGCCGTAGTGATTGACGAACAGATCCGGCTTGAACAGCGCGTCGAGCTTTTTCAGCAGCGCGTCGTTCATCGAGGCGCCGGCAAAGCCGAGCTTGCGCACCGACGACAGGTCGGTGGTGGGGCAATTCGGATGGGCGATGACGTCGTGGTACAGGGTCGGCACCAGGTACAGATTGGTGATCCTTTCGTTCTCGATCGCCGCCAGCACCGCTGCCGGATCGAACTTCGGCACGCACACGAAGCAGCCGTCGACCAGCGCCATCGCCAGCAGCGAGCGCACGCCCATGGTGTGATACAGCGGCATCACGCCAAGGGTGCGTTCGTGGCGGCCGTACTGGTTCTGCGCCACGTGGGCCAGGGCGGCGGAGCGTTCGTGGCGGTGCCGGCGCGGCACGCCTTTCGGTTTGCCGGTGGTGCCGGAGGTGTACAGCATCAGCGACCAGTCGTCGAAGTCGGCGTTGAGCAGAACTGGCGCCGGCCTGGCCGCCAGCAGATCGTCGAAGGAGCAGGTGGCGCCGGCGGCGCCGGCCACGCCGATGCGCGGCAGATGCTGGACAGCGGCACTATCGCGCACGGCGTCGGCCGAGACGTCCTGGAACACGATGGCGCGGGCGTCGGCGTCGCCGGCGCAGTAGTCGATTTCGTCCGGCTTGGCGCGCCAGTTGAGCGGCGTGATGATGACGCCGGCGAACTGGCATGCCCAGTGCAGGGTCGCCATCTCCCAGCGGTTCTGCAGCAGCGCCAGCAAGTGGTCGCCGCGCTTCAGGCCCAGTTGCTGCAGGCCGCCGGCCACCGCCGTGACCCGCTCGAACCATTCGCCGTAGGTCAGCCGCAAATCGCCGTCGACCAGCGCGAGCTGGCCAGGACTGCGTTCTACCGACGCGAGAAAACTGCGGCCCAGATCAAGCATGTTGAATACTCCCGATAGGTGCGCCCTGGCGTTGCGCTGCAACGTCGAGAACAGCGTTGACGATATTGGTGTAACCGGTGCAGCGGCACAGGTGGCCCGAGAGCATGTCGCGTACCTGCTGCTCGGTCGGCGTGGGCACTTGCTCGAGGAAGTGGCTGCATGACATCAGGATGCCGGCGGTGCAAAAGCCGCACTGCAGCGCGTGATGGCGCTTGAAGGCGTCTTGCAGGTCGCCCAGTTCCTGGCCCGATCCGCTGTTCAAACCTTCCACCGTGTCGACGCGGCGGCCGTCGGCCTGCACCGCCAGCTGCATGCAGGAGCGCTGGGCGACGCCGTCGACGCGTACCGTGCAGGCGCCACAGATGCCGTGTTCGCAGCCGACGTGGGTGCCGGTGGCGCCCAGTTTGTGGCGCAAAAAGTCCGACAGCAGCATGCGCGATTCGGCGGGAGCGCTGCGCACGATGCCGTTGAGCGTCAGCGTGACCGGGTATTCGATGTGTTTTTCGTAGAGTTTCATGATGTCGATTTCAGATTCGTGGCGTTCACAATCAGTTGGCGCCCCAGCTGGCGCACCAGGTGGCGCCGGTATTCGGCGCTGGCGTGGGCGTCGCCCTGCGCTTCGAGTTGCCAGGCAAAGTCGTTGAGGGCGTCGTCCAGATCGGCGCCGTCGATACGCGCCCAGCGCTTGCGTTGCGGACGGTCGGCGACGCCGCCGGCGGTCAGTTCGATGGCGCTGTCGGTCACCACGGCGGCCAGGGCGACGATGGCGAAGTCGCCATGGCGCATCGACACCTCCTGGAAGGCATGGCGCGCGCCCGGCTGGCGCAGCGGGAAGCGCACTTCCTCGACGATCTCGCCAGGCTTGATCGCCGTCATCAGCATGCCCTGGAAAAAATCGTCGGCCTTGAGCACGCGCCGGCCGGCTTTCGAGCGCAGCACCACCTCGCCTTGCAGCGCGGTCAGGCACAGCGGCAGCTCGGCGCTGGGATCGGCATGCGCCACCGAACCGCACACGGTGCCGCGGTTGCGGATCTGGAAGTGGGAGATCCACGGAAAAGCCAGCTCCAGCAAGGGCACTTCGGCGCCCAGCGAAGCGCGCGTTTCGACGCTGGCCTGGGTGGCGGCGGCGCCGACCACCAGCTGGCCGTTTTCGATGCGCACGTAGTCGAGATCGCGGCAGCGCGAGATATCGACCAGCATGGCAGGCTGCGCCAGGCGAATGTTGAGCATCGCCATCAGCGACTGGCCGCCGGCGAGGATCTTGGCGTCTTCACCGTACTGCGCCAGCAGATCCACCGTCTCGGCCAGGCTGTCGGCGCGGATGTAGTCGAAAGCTGCCGGCTTCATCGTGCCACTCCCAGTGCGCGCAGCACGCGCCGCCACAGCGAAGGCGAGGCTGCCGCCTCGGCAGCCGCGCCGCCTCCACCGTCCCCGCCGGCCTGGCGTCCCAACTGCTCGAACAGCTGGCGCAGCACGATTTTCGCCGCCCCCTCGAGCATGCGCCCGCCGACCGCGGCGACCTTGCCGCTGACGGCGGCGCTGTAATCGTAGGACAGGCGCGTGCCGGTTCCCAGCGCTTCCAGGCGGATGCGCCCTGCGCCTTCGGCCGAACCGAGCGCACTTTCCCCCTTGCCGCCCAACGACAAGCCGTGCGGCGGATCGAGATCGGACAGGCGGATCTCGGCGGCGTAGCGCGCCTTGACCAGGGCGATGCCGATGGTGACGTCGGCGCGATAATGGTTCGGCCCGACCATCTCGAGCGAATGACAGCCCGGAATGATTTTGACCAAAGCGTCAGGGTCGAGCAGCACGGCATACACTTTCTCCGGCGTGGCCGGCAAGTCGACGGAACCTGCCATCGACAGCGCATGGCCGCCGGCCGGCGCCTTTACTGGCGGCGCCGCCGCCGCGCTGTTGCTGTCAGCGCGGGGCGGCCGATCGTCGAGATTCATCAAGGCGTGGATTTTGGACGGCGTCAGGGGCAGACGCAGATCCCACGCGCCGAGCGCGTCGGCCACCGCATTGGCGATGCACACGGGCGTACTCATGTTGTTACCCTCGCCCAGGCCCTTGGCCCCGAGCGGCGTGAATGGCGACGGTGTCTCCAGGTGGACGATCACCGGCTCGGGCACTTCGACGGCGGTGGGCACCAGGTAGTCGGCAAAGGTGCCTGATTTAAAACTGCCGTCGCTGCCATAGTCGAACTGCTCCATCAGCGCCGCGCCCAGGCCCTGCGCAAAGGCGCCGCGGATCTGGCCGTCGGCCAGCGCAGGATTCAATAGTGTGCCGGCGTCGTGCGAGGTGACGTAGCGGTCGATGCGGACCTGGCCGGTGATGCGGTCGACCTCGACGGCGCAAATGTCGAACACGAAGCCGTAGGCTCCCGAGCTGTTGATGATGTCGTTTTCGTCGGGCGCCGCCAGCTGCAGCGGCGTCCAGAACACGGTCTCGCGCACGCCCGGCGTCATCCCGCCGGGCAGGCTGGCCGGCGACCAGTGGGCGCCGCCGGCGACCCGGTGGAACGGCAGTTTCTGCTCCGGGCTCCGGCGCGAAAATACCTTGCGCCCTTCGAAGGTGATATCTTCGACGGGGACACCGAGCAGGTCGGCGGCGATCGCCGCAAGTTTGTCGCGCACCTGCAGCGCCGTCAGCTGAACGGTGCCGGCCACGGCGCCGGCAAAGCGGCTCGAGTAATTGCCGGCGGCGATAGACCAGCCATCTTTTTGCGTGTCCAGTTCGGCATTGACGACAATGTCGGCCGGCTCCAGGCCGAGCACGTCGGCCACCACCTGGGCCACCACGGTGCGGTGGCCCTGCCCTTGCGGCACCGAGTCGATCATCACGCTCACGCTGCCGAGCGCATCGACCGCCACCGTCGCGCTGGTATTGGCGCCGTTCTTCGGACCGGCCTTGGCGCGTTCGGCTGGCGTCAGGGCGGTGGTGATATAGCCCATGTTGGAAATCGACGGCTCGACCACGCAGGCGTAGCCGATGCCGTACAGGCGGCCCTCGGCGCGGGCCTGGTCGCGGCGCGCCTTCAGTTCGGCCAGCTTGCCCTGCTCGACCGCCAGGCGCACCGAGGTTTGATAGTCGCCCGAGTCGAACAGCGAACCGGCCGGGGCGCGGTAGGGGAAATCGCCGGCGCCGATCATATTGCGCGAAATGACGTCGAGCGGATCGAGCTGCAGTTCGACGGCGATCCTTTGCACCAGCCGTTCGAGCGCGAAGTACACCTGCGGGCCGCCGAAGCCGCGCACCAGGCCGGACGGGGTTTTATTGGTCAGCACCACCCGGTTGCGCACTTCCAGGTGGCGCACCTTGTAGGCGCCGGTCAGCATGCCGTGCATGCGGTAGAAGGTGGCCGGTTCCGGGGCGCGCAGGTAGGCGCCGCAGTCGTCGATCTGGTCGTAGCGCAGCGCTTCGATTTCGCCGTCCGCGCTGACCGCCGCCTCGATGGTGGTGACGCGGTTGGTGGCCGACACCGACGCCTGCAGGTGCTCGAGGCGGTCTTCGATCCACTTGACGGGCGCGCCCGCCTTGCGCGACGCCAGGCACAGCAGCACGATGTAGGTCGATACCGCCTGCTTGGTGCCGAAACTGCCGCCCGAGTCGCGCGGCGAGCGCAGCCGCAGCCGGGTGCCGCCAACTTTCAAGGCGCGCGCCATCACCGGGTGCAGCGCGAACGGTCCCTGGAAGTTCGACATGACGTCGTAGCCCTCCTCGCCCGCCAGGTACTCGGCCGTCACGGCAAAACACTCGATGGGGGTGCAGGAGTTGCGCGGGTAGTGCACCTTGATCGACACGGTGCGCGCGGCCTTCTCGAAGGCCGCCTGCGGCTCGCCGTAGCTGAAGTGGCGCTCGTTGACCAGGTTGGCGCCGACCGCGTCGTGCAGCACCGGCGCCTCGGGCGCCAGCGCCAGCTCGGGATCGACCACCGCCGGCAGCTGGCGGTACTCGACCTTGATCAGGTCGAGCGCGTCTTCGGCCAGGTAGCGGCTTTCGGCCATCACCACCGCCACCGGTTCGCCCACGTAACGGGCCTTTTCGATGGCGATCGACCAGTGCTCCATCGGCTGCTTGACGCCGACCGCGAACGGGCTCGACCAGGCGGCCACATCCTGCCCGGTCAGCACCGCGCGCACGCCCGGCAAGGCCAGCGCCGCGCTGCTGTCGATGGCGACGATCTCGGCGTGGCCGTGCGGCGAGCGCAGGATCGCCGCATGCAGGGTGCCGGGCTTGACGCCGAGGTCGTCGCAAAAGCTGCCGCGACCGGTCAGCAGGGCGGCGTCTTCCACGCGCGGCAAGGGCTTGCCGACGTGGGCGTGTGGCCTGCCTAGTTCGAGTGCTTCGGGGACAATCTGATTCACGTCGGGACCTTGTTTGCAGCATGACTGATGCAAAAAGTGTAGACCCGAGTGGGGCGATCGCTGTTACCGCAGGGTGAGTGGATTTACCCTGGAGTCGGTTTTTTAGTGGGATTTTTCGTTGCGTGTTTAGTTGCTTGTGCTGTGGGTTTTGTCGTCGCTTACTTCTTGGCTTGTTTCGTTGCTTTTTTCATGATCATCA
>JAQGNM010000454.1 GCA_028291845.1 Massilia sp.
TCGGGCCTTTCGAGATTTCCAGCTGCTCCACCGCGAAGCATTCGCGGGTGCTCATGCCGGGATCGCGCAAGCCGTCGACAAACACGTCGCAGCGCGCTTCCTGGCCGCGAATGATGTAGCGGTCGCCAAAGGCATTGCCGTTCTCGCCGGTGCCCAGGGTGATGCCCGGCTGCGCCGCCAGGATCTGTTTGAGGTCGGTGACGCCGGCGTCGTCGATGGCAGTCTTGGTCAATACCGTGATGGTCGACGGCGTTTCAGCCAGCGGACGGGTATGCCGCGAATCGCCCGAGGTCCTGGCCTTGTACGGTGCGCCCACCTGGGCGTTCGGGTTCGATTCGACACGCTTGCCGAGCACCACCACTTCGCCCATCTCCCTGACCGGCTTGCCGTCCGGGCCGACCGCCGCAGTTTGCGCAACTGCCGCCAGCGGCGTCAACAGCAAGGCCGCCGACACGCTCATGGCGAGGGTCGAACGCTGCGAAATGACGCTACAAGCGTTGGCGGCGGTGGCGGTATCGAAACTGCGCAGACGCAGCGGCTGGCGGACAGGCGATTGGTTCATGATTCCCTTAATTGTTTTGGTTTGGTTGATTATTCTGCGCGACGCCGCGGCGACGAGCCGCGACATCAACATGGGCTTTATGATAGCGAAAAACAGCGTTTTGGTAAATAAGAATCACTCTCATTTCGATTTATATTCGCGTGTACTCGCTTGGCGACCTTGGAACTTGCCCCAGATATACGTTCTGTGTATGGCAAACATCAGAAATGAAAAGTTCTTTTATAGGCTTAGGGCACTTATACTGCACTGCAACAACGATACATATTCAAGGAACGATATGACCACCGCCACCTACTCCACCGAACACGCTTCACTGCGCCGCTATTTCTCCGATCTCGGCAACGCTGCCCGCGCCTTCGCCGACGCCCTGTTCGCCGCCCAGGCGCGCCAGTTCGTCGTGCAGGAAGTACGCCCTGCCGCTGCCGCCACCCCGGCCGTCAAGGCGCGCGGCATGCGCCAGTTGTTCTCGCTGGCCGGCGAGGTCGAGCAGTTCTCGCCAAACCTGGCCGCCGAACTGCGTTGCATCGCCAACCGGGGCTAAGCCATGGACATGCTCGAACTGATTCCCGTTGCCCTGGCCGCCGTCGTCGTCGCCGTCCGCCTGGTGATGTTCACCCCGCGCGGCCGCGGCAATGCGGTCAAGGCCGAGGCCTGAGCGACCGTCAAGACAGCAGGCATAAAAAAACCGGACATCGTCCGGTTTTTTTTCGTGCATGGCAAATACCGCCGGCGCTCTACTCGGCCAGAAAGTCCAGCAAGGTCAGCGCCACCACCTTGGTCGCCTTGCGCAAGTCGTCCAGCGCCAGCCGTTCGTCGGCCTTTTTCGCGTTCGACTCCGGCACCGTGCGCGGACCGGCGCCATATAACACCGCCGGGATTCCGTGTTCGCCATACAGGCGCGCGTCCGCATACAGCGGGGTACCTTGCGCGGTGATCTCCTCGCCCATCACGGCGCGGGCATTTTTCTTCAGGTTCGCCACCAGCGTTTCCGATCCCGGCAAAGGCCGCAGCGCGTGCGACAGCAGCAAGCGCTTGATCTCCACGCGGATGCCCGGCACGCCGGCCACGGCGTCCTCGATCAGCGCCCGCACCTGCGCTTCGACTTCGACAGGGTCCTCTTCCGGGATCATGCGGCGGTCGAGCTTCATCACCACTTTGCCGGGCACCACATTGGTATTGGTACCGCCGTCGATGCGCCCGACCAGCATGGTGGGCGAATCGATGCCGGCCACGCTCGACTTGATGGTTTTAAGGCGCGCCAGGTCGCCATACACGGCATTTAAAATGCGCGTGGCCGCTTGCAGAGCGTCGACGCCGGTTTCCGGCATGGCGCCGTGGCCGGATTTGCCGTGCACCGTCACTTCCAGCTGCAGGCAGGCGTTGTGGGCGGTGACGATGTTGTAGCTGAAGCCGGCGGCGATCACCAGGTCCGGCCTGGTCAGCTTTTGCTCGAGCAGCCAGCCGGGGCCCAGCAGGCCGCCGAATTCCTCGTCGTAGGTAAAGTGCAGTTCGACTCCGCCCTTGAGTTCGACGCCGGCCGCTTCCAGCGCGCGCACGGCGAAGATGTAGGTGGCGAAGTCGCCTTTCGATACCGCGGTGGCGCGGCCGTAGATAAAGCCGTCTTCGACCTCGCCGCCGTAAGGCGCATGGGTCCAGCCTTCGCCGGGCGGCACCACGTCGCCGTGGGCGTTCAGCGCGATCGTCGGGCCGCCAGCGCCATACGGCCGGCGCACGATCAGGTTGGTGATGCTCTGCATGCCGTAGTCTTCGACCGCTTGCCGCGGCACCGCGTGTTGCTCGGCGGTCCAGCCGAACTGTTCGACCATGCGCGCCACGCTGTGCGCGTGCGGGGCGTTGTCGCCAGGCGGGGTGTCGGTGGGGATCTGCACCACGCCTTGCAAAAACGCGACTTCCTCGTCGAAGTGGCTGTCGATCCAGCTGATGATGGTGTCTTGTGCGTTCATGGGAAATCCTGAAATTCTATTTGGCGCCCGACTCGTACCACGCGGCGATCTGCGCCCGCTCGGCGTCGGTCATCTGGGTCAGGTTCGCCAGCGGCATGGCTTTGGTTTGCACGGCCTGCTGATAAATTTTGGCGGCGTTCTGGTGGATCAGCGCGCCGCTCTGCAGCTCGATGCCGGCCGGCGCCGCGGCGAAGCCGGGCTGGGTCGGCTTGTCGGCGTGGCAGACGGTGCAGCGCTGGCTGATGATGGCCTGTATCTTGACGAAACGCGCGACCGGATCGTCGGCGGCGACCGCTGTGGTAGCGGCCGGCGGCCTCGGTGCAATCGCCACCGCCAGCGCGATCAGGATCGCCACGCCGGCGAGCGGGTATCTCCACTCGATGCGGCCGCGATGGCGCAAATTGAAAAAGTGGCGGATCAACACCCCCGCCGCCATGATCGCCGCCAGCACCGCCCAGGCATGCTGGTGGCGGTAGGTCATGGCGTAATGGTTGCTGATCATGATGAACACCACCGGCAAGGTGAAATAATTATTGTGGACACTGCGCTGCTTGGCGCGCAGGCCGTGGATGGGATCGGGCTTGCCGCCGGCCGCCATCGCCGCCACCATTTTCCGCTGACCGGGAATGATCAGCATCAGAACATTGGCCACCATGATGGTGCCGATCATGGCGCCCACGTGGATGTAGGCGGCGCGCCCGCTCAGAAAGTGGTTCAACCCCCAGGCGCTGGCGACCAGGAAGGCGAACATCACCACGCCGAAGGCCAGATCGTGCTGGCCCAGTTTCGAGCGGCACAGCAGGTCGTAGACGGTCCAGCCGATCACCAGGCTGGCCAGGCCGATCCCGACTGCCTGCAAGCTGGTGAGATCGGCCACCGATTGATCGATCATCATCGCCTGCGCATTGAAGTAATACACGATGGTCAGAAGGGCGAAGCCGGACAGCCAGGTCGAATACGCTTCCCATTTGAACCAGTGCAGTTCTTTCGGCAGCTCGCTCGGCGCCACCAGGTACTTTTGCGGATTATAAAAACCACCGCCGTGCACCGCCCACAATTCTCCCGACACGCCTTTTTTTGCCAGCTCGGAGCCGGCCGCCGGCGGGCGGATCGTGTTGTCGAGCCAGACAAAATAAAACGAGGCGCCGATCCAGGCGATGCCCGTAATGACATGCAGCCAGCGCACGACCAGGTTGGACCAGTCGAGCAAATAGGGGGTGAGATAGTCGAACACTTCCATGGGATTCCTGTGGATACAAACTAAGCAGACTACGGGTATTGTAAGGAAGATAGCTTGATTTGTTGTGGCCGTCATGAAACATCGCGTATATTCGACATACTTATTTTCATATAGTCGTATCGGCCAATTTCATGAGCGCCCTGCCCCAGCATCTCGACATCCACCTGATCCGCATTCTCTACCTGCTGCTGGTGGAAAAAAACGTCTCGCGGGTGGCCTTGAAACTGAATCAACCGCAGCCGTCGATCTCGGCCTCCCTGCGCAAGCTGCGCGAGCTGACCGGCGACCCCTTGCTGGTGCGCGGCGCGCGCGGCATGGTGCCGACCCAGCATGGCGAATCGCTGCTGCGCCCGGCCAAGCGCATCCTCGACGAGGCCGAGAGCCTGTTCATTAAAAAATCGCCGTTCGTGCCGGAACAAGCGGCGCCCACCTTTCACATCGCCGCCCCCGATTATCTCGACAGCCAGTTCCTGCCGAACGTGGTCGCCGCCCTGCGCCGCGGCGCGCCGAACAGCCGGGTGATCATCCACAGCCTGGGGCCGGGCGTCGATTACCTGCGCATGCTGTCGGACGGCGACATGGACCTGGTCATCGCCAACTGGGACGAGCCGCCGCCGCACCTGCACATCTCGAAATTGTTCGAAGACCCGATCGTCTGCGCCATGCGCGCCGATGCGCCGTATGCGAAACGCACCGCCGCCGACGCCATGACCGCCGCCGATTATCTGGCCCTGCCGCACGTGGCGCCGTCGCCGATGGTGCCCGGCTACCTCGGCGTGATCGACGCCTTCCTCGAACGCCAGGGCTTGCGCCGCACCGTGGCGGTGGAGTCGCCCTACTTCGGCCTGATTCCGTACATGCTCACCCAAACCGACCTGGTGCTGACCACCGGCCGCCAGTTTCTGCGCTATTACGAAAAGACCCTGCCCCTGAAAACCTTCAGCGTGCCGGTCAAATTTCCGCCGATGCGCTTTTACCAGTTGTGGCATCAGCGGGTGCACCAGTCGCCCGAACACAAGTGGTTAAGGGACCAGGTCAGCGCGGCGGCCAGGGCGCTGCCG
>JAQGNM010000469.1 GCA_028291845.1 Massilia sp.
GCTGCGCGCCGATGCGCACCGTGAAAAGGGGGAATTCGTGGTGCTGGTGGAGGGGGCGGTGGAGGAGGGTGATGCGGCCGATGCTGAGGCGGAGCGGATTTTGCAGATTTTGTTGAAAGAGTGTTCAGTAAAACAGGCGGCGAATTTGGCGGCGCAGATTACGGGGAGAAAAAAGAACGCATTGTATGAACGGGCGCTGGCCATCAAGGGCGACGAATAAAACATCGCTCCTCTTGACCGTTTTCTCTGGACCCGTTATAGTTCTGCTCCTCGGAGTGTGGCGCAGTCCGGTAGCGCACCTGGTTTGGGACCAGGGGGTCCAAGGTTCGAATCCTTGTACTCCGACCAAAATTAGATGTATCGAAAAAGCAGACACAGCGATGTGTCGGCTTTTTCGTTGTTGGCTTGCTTCACCCTGCGCGTTTTGCCGCGAGCGCGTTGCCGGCCCGGCTGGCGCCCTTGCGGCCGAGTTGCTCGGAGATGAACATGCCGGCGTCGACCAGCAGATCGAGGTCGATGCCCGTTTCGATGCCCAGGCCGTTCAACATATACACCACGTCCTCGGTGGCGACGTTGCCCGTGGCGCCCTTGGCGTAGGGGCAGCCGCCCAGGCCGGACACCGACGCATGGAAAATCTGCACGCCCACTTCCAGGCTTGCGTAGATGTTGGCCAGCGCTTGTCCATAGGTGTCGTGAAAATGGCCGGCAATGCCGTCGATTTTAAAAGCGGCGGCGGCGCGCAGCATGACGGTCTGGGTTTGACGGGGGGTGGCCACGCCGATGGTGTCGGCGATGTCGATTTCGTCGCAGCCCAGATCGCGCATGCGGGCGACGACATCGGCCACGGCATCCAGCGGCACGTCGCCCTGATACGGGCAGCCGAAAGCGCAGCTGACGCTGGCGCGCAGGCGCAGGCGGTTGGCCTTGGCCGCTTTCGCCACCGGCTCGAAGCGGGCGATCGATTCGGCGATCGAGCAGTTGATGTTCTTTTGCGAGAACGCTTCCGAGGCCGAACCAAAAATCACCACTTCGCCCGCATGCGCGGCCAGCGCGGCGTCGAAACCCTGGATATTCGGCGTGAGCGCCGAATAGATGGTGCCGGGTCGTCTCTCGATCTTGGCCATCACCTCGGCGCTGGTGGCCATCTGCGGCACCCATTTCGGCGAAACGAAGGAAGCCGCCTCCACATTCTGAAAACCGGCGCGCGCCAGGCGTTCGATCAGTTCGATCTTGATGTCGGCGCCGACGAACTGCTTTTCGTTTTGCAGGCCGTCGCGCGGGCCCACTTCGACCAGTTTGACTTTATTGGGCAAGGCGGCTTGCGCAGTCGTGTGCGTGCTCATATTAATATCCTCGTGTGCGGTCGACCACGTCGGCGACCGGTTCGCCCCGTTCGAGCGCGTTGATCTTGCCGACGATCTGGCGCACGCTGTCCTCGCGCACCGTCAGGGCGGAAATGTGCGGCGTAATTGAAATGCGCGGCTCGCCCCAGAACGGGTGGGGAGAGGGCAGCGGCTCGTTTCTGAAAACGTCGAGGGTGGCGCCGGCGATGTGGCCGCTGCGGATCAGCGCCAATAAATCCGGCTCGGCCACCAGCGCGCCCCTGGCCACATTGATCAGATAGGCGCCGCGCGGCAGTTGTTCAAGCACGGCGCGGTCGACCAGGTTATTGGTGTCCGGCGTCAGCGGCAGCATGCACACCAGCACCCGGGTGCCGGCCAAAAAAGCGCCGAGCTCGCCGGCGCCGGCGAAGCAGTCCACGCCATCGATGTGTTTCGCGGTGCGGCTCCAGCCGCGCCGTGGAAAACCGAAGTGGCCGAGCGCGTCCAGCACGCGCGTGCCGAGCGCGCCGGTCCCCATCACCCCCACCGTGAATGCTTGCTTTTCCTCGAGCGCAAGCGGCGCCCACACCCCATCCCTGGCCTGGTTTTCGTAGTCGTCGAAGCGGCGAAAATAGCGCAGCACCGCGTGCAGCACGTATTCGGCCATCTGCACGCCCATGCCGGCATCACCCAGCCGCACGACCGGCACATCCGGTAAACCATCGCCAAATTTGAACAAGGCGTCGACGCCGGCGCCGGCCACGAAAATGGCCTTCACCGATGCCAGCTGCGCCAGCAGCTCGGGCGGCGCGCCCCACACCAGGGCATAGTCGCAAGCGCTGGCATCGATCCGACTCGACCACTCGACGACATCGAGCGCCGGCAACTGCGCTTTAAAATCGCGCACCCACGGTGCGGTGTTGCCGTCAGCCCGGTACAGTAACAGTCGCATGCCCGCTCCTTGCGCCTCTTGTTTATTTACTTAATTTACGCGGCCACTGTAAACGCCAGCAGCGGCGCGCCGTCGGCCACCTGGTCGCCCACCGCGTACAGCAGCTCTTCCACCGTACCGTCGCCGGGCGCGGCGATGGTGTGCTCCATCTTCATCGCTTCCATGATCACCAGCGGCTCGCCCTTGCTGACCGCCTGGCCGTTCTTCACCAGCAGCGCCACCACTTTACCGGGCATCGGCGCCGTCAGGCGCCCGCCCGCCGCTTCTGCTTCTCCCGCATGGGCCAGCGGGTCGGCGTAGTGCAGCACAAAATGGCGCCCGCCGCTAAACACGTGAAACTGCTCGCCGTCGCGGCGCACGGCGCCGTGCACCGAGGTTTCGCCCAGGGTCACCGACAGCTCGGCGCCATCCACACGGTTCAAGGTCAACGGCGCCTGCATGCCGTTCAGCTCGAGCAGCCAGCTGTCCGCTTGATAAGTGACGCCGACTTTGTACGATTGATGCTCGGTGGTGGCGCTGTAATCGTCGCTAAACGCGATAATTCTTTTCCACGCGCCGTTCAGGCGCCAGCCGCTTCCCTTGCCGAACGGGTCGGCCGCAAACGCCGATTCATTGGCGGCCTGGCGCTGCTCGGCCGACACCAGCGCCGCCACCGCCAGCGCCAGCGCCGCCGCTGGCACCGCGCGCGCGGGCGGGAACAGACTATCTCCATTGCGCTCGATCAGGCCGGTATCCAGATCGGCATTGGCAAAGGCGTCGCCTTCCACCAGCCGTTTCAGAAAGGCGATATTGGTGGCCAGGCCGACGATGCGGAATTCGGCCAGCGCCTGCGCCATCCGCGCCAGCGCCTGGGTGCGGTTTTCTCCCCACACAATCAGCTTGGCGATCATCGGATCGTAGAACGGAGAAATCGCATCGCCTTCGCGCACGCCGGAATCGATGCGCACCGCGGCTGGCTGCCCATTGCCGCCGTCGCCCAGCGTAAAACTGACAGCGGCCGGCGTGTCCATGTGGCGCAGGGTGCCGATCGACGGCAGAAAGCCCTTCTCCGGGTTTTCGGCGTAGATGCGTGCTTCGATCGAGTGCCCGTGGATGGCCAGTTCATGCTGCTGTTTCGGCAGCGGCTCGCCAAAGGCGATGCGCAACTGCCACTCGACCAGGTCGGTCCCGGTGATCATTTCAGTAACCGGGTGCTCGACCTGCAAGCGCGTGTTCATCTCCATTAAATAAAACGAGCCGTCCTGGTTGGCGATGAATTCGACCGTGCCGGCGCCGACGTAGCCGACCGCGCGGGCGGCGGCCACCGCCGCCTCTCCCATGGCGGCGCGCCGCTCGGCCGGCATGCCGGGCGCCGGCGCCTCTTCCAGCACCTTCTGGTGGCGCCGCTGCACCGAGCAGTCGCGTTCGAAAAGGTAAACATACCTGCCCTGCGAATCGCCGAAAACCTGGATCTCGATGTGCCGCGGCCGCTGGGCGTATTTTTCGACCAGTACCTTGTCGTCACCGAAGCTGCTGATCGCTTCGCGCTTGCACGAGGCCAGCGCGGCCTTGAAGTCGGCGCTCGCTTCAACGATGCGCATCCCCTTGCCGCCGCCGCCGGCGCTGGCCTTGAGCAGCACCGGGT
>JAQGNM010000480.1 GCA_028291845.1 Massilia sp.
CTCCGCCATCGCACCACGGCGCTCGGGACGCCGCCGCCGCGCCTGGACTTTGCCGACGTCAAGGGCCAGCCGCAAGCGAAGCGGGCGCTGGAAATTGCCGCGGCCGGGTCGCACAATGTACTGATGGTGGGCCCGCCCGGCACCGGCAAAACCATGCTGGCATCGCGCTTTGCCGGCTTGCTGCCGCCAATGACGGATGAGGACGCGCTGGAAGCGGCCGCGGTGCAATCGCTGACGCGGGAGTTTTCGATTTCCAGCTGGAAGGTAAGGCCCTACCGCAGCCCCCATCACACCACCTCGGGCGTCGCCTTGGTCGGCGGCGGGCAGATGCCGAGGCCGGGTGAAATTTCACTGGCGCACTGCGGCGTGCTGTTTCTCGATGAATTGCCGGAGTTCGACCGGCGCGTGCTGGAAGTGCTGCGCCAGCCGATGGAGTCGGGCACGGTGACGATTTCGCGGGCGGCGCACCAGGCCGATTTTCCGGCGCGCTTTCAGCTGATCGCGGCGATGAATCCCTGCCCGTGCGGCTACCTTGGGCACGCCTCCGGCAAATGTCACTGCAGCACCGAGGTGGTGGCGCGATATCGCAATAAAATCTCCGGGCCGCTGCTCGACCGCATCGATCTGCAGGTCGATGTCGCCACCCTGTCGCCGCTCGAGGTGGCGGCGCCGGGGAGCGGCGAAGCCAGTGCCCCGATCGCCGCGCGGGTCGAACACGCCTATCTATTACAGCTGCAGCGCCAGGGCGCAAGCAACCAGCAACTGGGACCGCGCCAGGTCGATGAATTTTGCAAACTCGATGAGGCCGGCGCCAAGCTGTTGCGCGACACCATGCTGCAATGGCACTGGTCGGCGCGCGGCTACCACCGGGTCTTAAAGGTGGCAAGAACAATTGCCGATTTGGCCGGCACCCAACGCATCGCCCGTGCTCACGTGGCGGAAGCGATCGGATACCGGCGCAATTTGCAGGAGCGCTGAGCTGCCGGCGTATCAGGCGCGTTTCGGCAACACCCAATCCTTGCGGATGTAGTGGCAGGTGTAACCGTTCGGAATGCGCTCCAGATAATCCTGGTGCTCCGGTTCGGCTTCCCAGAAGGCGCCCGCCGGCGCCAGTTCGGTGGCGACCTTGCCGGGCCACAGATCGGAGGCATTGACGTCGGCAATGGTGTTTTCAGCTTCCGCCTTTTGCGCGTCGCTGTTGTAATAGATGGCCGAGCGGTAGCTCGTGCCGATGTCGTTGCCCTGGCGGTTCTTGGTCGACGGATCGTGGATCTGAAAAAAGAACTCGAGGATCTGGCGATAGCTGATCTTCGATGGGTCGAATTTGATTTCGATGGCCTCGGCGTGGGTGCCGTGATTGCGATAGGTCGCGTTCGGCACATCGCCGCCCGAGTAGCCGACGCGGGTGCTCAGTACGCCAGGCATGCGCCGGATCAGGTCTTGCATGCCCCAGAAGCATCCGCCGGCGAGGATGGCGGTTTCAGTGTTGCTAGTCATTGTTGGTCCTTTCCTTGTCTTGTCCTCTATATTAGCGCGACGTGCCGAATTCCAAGTGTCCGTTCGGCGCGCTGGCGCCGCGGCGGTACCCCTGCTACCATCATTGAATGACAATTTATCAAAATTTTCTTCGATCTTCGCTTGCGGCCATCGGCGCGCTTGCCCTTATTGCGTGCAGCGGCTCGCACAACTGGCGCGATTACAGCAGCCCGGACGCGCCCTACCGCGTGATGTTTCCGGATAAACCATCGGTCCACAAGCGCAGCATCGACCTCGACGGCATGAAGGTGGAGATGACCATGACGGCGGTCGACGACAACGGCACCATCTACGCCGTCGGCAGCGCCGAGGCGCCCGACGCCAATCGAGCCAGTGCCGCGCTGGGCGCCATGAAAACGGCGCTGGTGCGTAATATCGGCGCCACCGTCACGTCGGAGAAAGCCAGGGCGTCGTCGTCGACCAGCACCGGCCAGCAAAGCGCCATCGATGTCGAAGCCAGCGGCACGCAAAACGGCACGCCGATGAAACTGGTCGGCCATTTCGAGGCGCGCGACACGCGTTTTTACCAGGTGATCGTGATGGGCAAGGACAAGGCCATGCCGAAGGAGCAGGTCGAACAATTCATCAGCTCGTTCAAATTACAGTGAGCAGCCCCAGTGAGCACCCCATGAGCGAACTTCCCGCATTACGCCTGCGCGGCCTGAGCAAGCACTTCGGCCGGCCCGCCGTCGACAAGCTCGAGCTCAGCGTGCGGCAGGGCGAGCTGTACGCCCTGCTCGGACCAAACGGCGCGGGCAAGACCACCACCTTGCGCATGGTGGCTGGTTTGCTGACCCCGGACGCCGGCAGCGTCGAGGTACTCGGCATCGATCTTGCCGCCGAGCCAGCGCGCGCCAAGCAGGCCATCGCTTACCTGCCGGACGAGCCGATGCTGTATGCCAAGTTGAAACCCACCGAATACCTGGAATTCGTTGCCGGCCTGTGGGGCGTCGAGGCGGCCGTCGCGGAACAACGCGCCCGCCATCTGCTCGACTGGCTGGATTTGACGCGCCACGCGCATGAACTGACTGAAGGGTTTTCGCGCGGCATGAAACAAAAGCTGGCGCTGGCCGGCGCGCTGATCCACGAACCGCAATTGCTGATCCTCGACGAGCCGCTGACCGGCCTGGACGCTGCCGCCGCGCGCCAGGTCAAGGATTTGTTGCTCGAGCATACCCGCAAGGGCGGCACCGTCTTGCTCACCACCCATATCCTGGAAGTGGCGGAACGCATGGCGCAACGGATCGGCATCATCCAGCACGGTAAATTGATCGCCGAGGGAACCCTGGATGAGTTGCGCAGTCAAACCGGAGCGGCGGCGGTGGGCGCGACGCTCGAAGACGTGTTTCTGCAACTGACAGGACAGACGTGAACTTGCGGGCCGGTAGCGCCTTATGGCTGTTGCGGCACGAGCTGCGCCTGTATTTTTATCGGATGGGGGGCGCGGCGGGCAAAGGGAAAAACGCCGGCAAAGCAAAGCGCGGTCCCAGCCGCAGCAGCCTGGCGCTGATCGCGTTGGCGCTGATCGGCCTGCACCTGTTCGCCTATTCTGTATTGGCGCCATCAACGAACTCGGCGGGGAGCGAGCCATCTCTGGCGATCGGCATCACCGCGCTGTTCGCTGTTGCCTTCAGCATGATGATCTCGCAAGGATTAAAGGGCAGCATCGAAGTGCTGTTCGAGCGCGGCGACCTCGATTTGCTGTTGTCGTCGCCGCTGCCATCGCGCAGCATTTTTATTGTGCGCCTGGCCGCCATCGTGATCGGCGCCGCCAGCCTCTACCTGTTGCTGCTGGCGCCGTTTGCCCACGTCGGCCTGTTGCTCGGCCGGCCGCGCTGGCTGGCCATCTATCCGGTGGTGCTGGGCACGGCGGCACTGGCCGCCTCGCTGTCGATGCTGCTGAGCCTGGGACTGGTGCGCCTGATCGGCATCCGCCGCACGCGGGTGGCGGGACAGCTGCTGGGCGCGGCGGTCGGCGCGCTGTTTTTTCTGCTGTCGCAAGTCTATGCCAACAGCATGGGGAATACCCAGCAGCGTCTGGCCGACTGGATGGGCCGCCACCTGGCGCCGGGCAGCGCATTCGGTCCGGACAGCCTGCTATGGCTGCCGGGCCGGGCGGTACTCGGCGATGTCATGTCGATCGTCGTGATCGGCATGCTCGGTGTGGCCGCCTTTGCCCTCACCGCCCACTTCACCCACGGCTTTTTCGTGCGCGGCGTGCAGCAGGCGGCCAGCGTGGTGAAAAACGCCGCGGCGCCGGCCGGCGGACCCATTTTTCGTTTCGGGCGCGGCCTGGCCTTGTCCGTGATGCTCAAGGAGTGGCGCATGATCGGCCGCGATCCCCAGCTGATTTCCCAGGTGCTGCTGCAACTGCTTTATTTGTTGCCGCTGTGCTTCATGCTGGTGTTCAAGGCGAAAACGGTGGTGCCCGGCGTCGGCGCCTCGCTCACTTTCCTGTGCACCTCGCTGACCACTGCGCTGGCCTGGCTGATCATTGCCGCCGAGGACGCGCCGGATTTGCTGCGCGCCTCGCCGGCACGGGCCGCCACCGTGGCCCGCGCGAAGCTTGCCGCGGCGATCATCCCGGCGCTGTTGCTGGTGGCGGCGCCATTGGCCTGGGTCGGCTGGCGAGCGCCCCTCTCCGCCCTGCTGCTGGCGCTGTGCGTGCTTGGCGCGACGCTGGGGGCGGCGCTGGTGGTACGCTGGTGCGCCCGCCCGGCGGCGCGCGGCGACTTCCGCTCGCGCAGCAAGGGCAATTTTGTCAGCAATGTTTTTGAATTGTGCACCGGGGTAAGTTGGGCCGGCCTGAGCTGGGTGGCGCTGGCGCTGGCCCAGCCGGGCCAGGTCAGCATCTGGCTGGCCTTCGGCGGCGCCGGCCTGTTCACCTTGCTGTTCGTGCTGATGGCGGCGGCCTGGAGCCGCCGGCAGCAGATTACATGAGTCAATACGCGCACGCGTGGGGCATGACCGGCGCGGCGACTCGTGTTATCGTTTCGTCATTGCAGCACTCATATAGAAAGACTTCATATTTATGTTAATCACCTTCCATTCCAAAGCCGCCGCTGATGTCACCATGTACGAGGAGCACGCCAAGCGCATCCTCGATTTGCTCGGCAAGGACGTCAAGCGCGGCGTGATCACCGCCGCCGAAGCGGCGCAGGCCGTGCAGGTGCTGGAAAAAGAGATCGCCGAAACGCGCGCCCACGCCGCCTCCGACGACATGCAGCGCGACGTCAACGCCCATCATGGCGAAACCGCCGAGGACAGCGAACATGAAGGCGCCCAGCTGGTCAGTTTCAGCACCCGCGCCTTCCCCCTTCTGGAAATGCTGCGCGCATCGCGCGACGGCGGCAACGACATCCTCTGGGGCGTGTAATCGTTTTAAAGAAGACCCAAAGCGTGCCGCACCTGGTGGCGCTGGGCAGCCATCAGATCAGCGCTGCCGACGGCACCCGCCTGCACGTGGTCGATTACATGCTGCCGCCGGGCCAGGCCCGCGGCAGCATCGTCGTCATGCACGGCCTTGGCGAACACAGCGGACGTTATCAACACCTCGCCGGTTTTTTCAACAACTGCGGCCTGTCCGTGCGCTGCTACGATCACCGCGGCCACGGCCGTTCCGAGGGCCGCCGCGGCGACGTCATCAACGGCGATCCCATGCTGCAGGACGCCCAGATCGTCATCGATGATTTTTCCACGCGCTACAGTCTGCCGCCGTTTCTGTTCGGCCATAGCATGGGCGGCCTGTTCGCCGCCAGGTTCGCCCTGTCGAACCGCTCGCCCCTGCGCGGCCTGATCCTCTCGTCTCCCGCGCTGGCGCTGCGTCTGACCAGGGCGGAACTGACCTTGTTAAAAGTGGCGGAAACGCTGGTACCGTGGATGGGCGCGCCAAATGGGCTCAAGGCAAGCGACCTGTCCCATTCGACAGCGGTGGTGGAGGCCTATAAAGCCGATCCACTGGTGCACGCGCGCATCAGTGCCAGGCTATTGCGGTCGATGCTCAATTCCATCGATGTGTGCCAGCAAACAGCGGCGTCGATGCACGTGCCGACCTTGCTGCTGGTGGCCGGCAGCGACCGCGCCGTCGATCCGTCGGGCGCCCTTCGCTTTCAGGAAAAATTGCCTCCGGGCCTGTCTCGACTGCACGTGTACGAGCACATGTTCCACGAGATTTTCAACGAGCCCGACGCGGCGCTCGCCTTCGACGACTTGCGGGCCTGGCTGCAGGGCCCGGCGGGGGTGGGCGCGCAATAGAATCTGGCAATGTGGCGGCCGGATTATTCCGGCAATGCCAGCGCTGATGCCCACTCGCGCACGTAGGCGGGCGCGGCCACGGTGCAGGCGGGATCGCGCTGCGGTGCGAGCGCGCTGCGCGCCAGCGGCAGCACCCCGGTCCAGACTCGCCAGTCGAGATCTTCCTCATCATCTTTCGGCCCGCCGGCGCGCACCTTGCAAGCTGCTTCAGCGAGATCGATCCGCAACACCGTGGTGGCGGCGTACTCCTTGTCCGAACCAGGCCGGATCTCGCCCTGCCGGCCAGGCGCCAGCTTTTCCATGAACCTCTCCATTGCCTGCCGCGCGGCAGCGCCCTCGACTGCGTCGAAGCGGCCATAAATCATCGCCGAGCGGTAATTCATCGAGTGATTGAAGGCCGCGCGCGCCAGCACCAGCCCGTCGAGGTGGGTGATGGTCACGCAACTGGCGGTTTCCAGCAAGGTCTTCACCATGCGGCTGCCGTTGGAGCCGTGAATGTACAAGTGCGCGCCGTCACGCCAGCAGGCGGTAGGAATGCAGTGCGCGCCCTTGCCGTCGCTGAAGGCGACGTGGCACAAGTAGGCGTCGTCGATGATGGCGTGCAGTGTGGCGGCGTCGTAATGCGCATTGCTGGCAACGCGGCGGATGCGGGTGCGGTCGGTGGGCGCCTGGTTCATGGTTTCCTTTCTGAAAAATCCAAATATAATGGGTTCCTGGCTCCTTCAACAGGTCCAGTCGTAGCATTTTTTATGGAGCCACTGGGATTTGCATGGACTTGATGTTGTTAGTTAACGCCTACGCGCAGCGCCACAGCTACCACCGCTGGCCCCGCCAGCGCCTGTTGCACGAGTGCCTGCGCGCGGCGATCCGCGACGGTACCCTCGCGGCCGGCACCAGGCTGGCTGCCTCGCGCACGCTGGGGCAGGAGCTCGTG
>JAQGNM010000517.1 GCA_028291845.1 Massilia sp.
GATCACCTCGTGGATATCGATCGCCATCTTGTCGGCGATGATTTTCATTTCGTTGACCAGGCCGATGTTGACGGCGCGGTGGATGTTTTCCAGCAGCTTGGTCAGCTCGGCGGCGCGCGTCGAGCTGACCGGCACCACCCGGTCGATGGCTGGGCTGTACAGGGCGATGCCGGCCTGCAGGCAGTTCGGAGTGGAGCCGCCGCAGACCTTCGGAATAGTGCGCGTTTCAAAGCGCGGATTGCCCGGGTCTTCGCGTTCGGGCGAGAACACCAGGAAGATGTCGCCGCCAACAGTGAAGCCGCGCGACTCCAGGCGCGGCCGCAGTTCTTCTTCGGTAGTGCCGGGATAGGTGGTGCTCTCGAGCGACATCAACTGGCCGGCGCGCATGTGCGGCAGCAAGGCGTCGGTGGTGTCGAGCACAAACGACAGGTCCGGCTCACGGTAGGCGTTCAAGGGCGTCGGCACGCAGATGATCAGCGCATCGGCCTCGCCGGCGCGGCGGAAATCGGTGGTCGCTTCGAAGCCGGCGGCGCGCGCCGCCAAGATCTGCTCGGCCTTGATGTGTTCGATATAGCTGCCGCCTGCGTTCAAACGGTCGACCTTGGCGGCGTCGATGTCGATGCCAAGCACCCTGAAGCCCACCGCGGCGTAGCGCAGGGTCAGCGGCAGCCCGACATAACCGAGGCCGACAATGCCGATGACGGCGCTCCGGTCGGCAAATCTCGCCTGCAGTTGTTTCAAATGGCCGCTAAAAAGTTCATCACGCATATTCATCGCCTCCATCGGCAGTTTCGTGGTGTAAAAAAGTGCAATCAGATTCGGAAGGCGGCCAGGCGTTTTAATAGCGGCTGCTTGGATAAATCGGGAGATAACAGTAACGGCGTCGGTTCCGGGTGACGTTGCGGCGTATATTCGGCAACAATGGCTTTGACCATCGATTCGATCATGGCACGGTCGTTGGTATCGCAGGCCATCATCAGGCAAGTAATATAAGTTTCTAAAATGCCCGGGCGCAATGCGTTTTCTTTCATTCGCATAATTCTCGGATGTTCGCTCGGAAATACTTCGCCGTCGGTCAATAATTCTTCGTGGAGTTTTTCGCCGGCAAATAAACCGACATATTTGATTTCGATATCGCCATCTGGAGCGGCAGCGGTTTTTTCTTTTAATCCGGACATGACGATCAGGCTGCGCGCGAGATCGGCGATGCGCACCGGATCGCCCATGTCGAGCACGAACACGTCGCCGCCTTCGGCCATGGCGCCAGCCTGGATCACCAGTTGGGCGGCTTCCGTGATGAGCATGAAATAGCGCGATACATCGGGGTGGGTGATGGTGAGCGGTCCGCCGTGGGCGATTTGGCGTTGGAACAAGGGAATGACGGAACCCGAGGACCCCAGGACGTTGCCGAAGCGGACCATGCAGAAGGTGGTGTGGGTGGCGAAGCGGGCGGCCGCAGCCTGGAAGATCATCTCGGCGATGCGCTTGCTGGCGCCCATGATGTTAGTCGGGCGCACCGCCTTGTCGCTGGAAATGAGCACGCAGGTGTCGACCTTGAAGCGCTCGGCGGCGGCGGCGATGATCTGCGCGCCCAGCACGTTGTTGCGCAGCCCCTCGACAATGTTCGCTTCCACCAGCGGCACGTGCTTGTAGGCGGCGGCGTGATAGATGGTATGGATATGGTCGCGCCGCAGGATACGTTCGATCAGGTTGGTGTTGCACACGGAACCCAGGTGCGCTTCGATGGCGATGGCGGGAAAGCGCGCCGCCAGTTCCTGGCGCACCGTGTACAGCGCGAATTCGGAGTGGTCGAGCAGGTGCAGGCGGGTGGGTGCCAGGGTGACGATCTGGCGGCACAGCTCGCTGCCGATCGAGCCGCCGGCGCCGGTGACCAGCACGGTCTTGCCGCGCACGCAACGGCTGAACAGGTCGACCCGCGGCGGCACCGGCGCGCGTCCCAGCAGGTCTTCGAATTTCAACGCGCGGATCGAAGCGGGATTGGTGCGGCCGTGATCGGCCAGGTCGACCAGGCGGCTGAGGATCTTGGTGGTGACGCCGGCCTCGGCGAGGCGCTGGACAATGTCGCGCAGCCTGCTGGGCGAGGCCGAGGGCAGGGCGATAACCACCGAGCGAATACACATGGCGTTGACCATTTCGACCAGGCGGTCGGTATGAAACACCCGCAAGCCGGCAATGGTGCGTTCGTTGAGGACGTGTTTTTCGTCGAAAAAGCAGACGGGACGGTATTCGTTGCTGGTGCGCATGGTCAGCGCCAGATTGGCGCCCGACTCGCCGGCGCCGTAGATGGCAACCGCGTCGCCTGCGGGAGGACTCATGAGATTGCGCAGGAAATTGCGCACCATGATGCGCGAAGCCACCACGTACGAGAACACGATGAACCAGTAAATGGCCAGCACGCTACGCGGGAATTTTTCGTCGTTGAGGGCGAACAGCACGACATACGCACACATGGCGGCGATCGCCAGGGTCAGGCCGGTGACGGCCAGCATGCGCTGGTCGATGAAGCGGATCACGGCGCGGTACAGGTCGGACATGGAAAAGGCGACGATGGTGACCACCGCCACCAGCACGTAGGACATGGGACCGTAGTGAATGGCCAGACTGAGGTCGCCCACCCGCAGCAGCATGGCGATGAGAATGCAAAAGGGCAGCGCCAATAGATCGGCGGCTACCATGATGGCGATTTTCGTTCCACGATGCATTGCCACCATTTCGGCGCAGAATTGACGCATGGTCTGAATCGAGATGCCGGTCATGGTAATTCCCATTAGAAATTGCAGTTCAGCGACAGCGTGCGCGAAAGTCGAATCAGTTACTGCGCATCTATCTACGGGAATATTATTGAATTTATCTCCAGTAGTAGATTTGATGATGCTCAACCCACTATGGGTGCAATTAGTGATCAGCTGAATCAATAAGATTTCTCAATTTTAAATAAGTTAATTTATTTTATTTTCATAATTTATTGATATTAATCATCGCCTTTATTTTCAATTTTTTCGACTGGCCGAAATGGTGAATTTCCGCAACTCAACCGCGCCCGATGCACGCCATGAGCGGCGCTTATGGGCAATCGAGGAAAGTCATTATTCGGCGCCTGCGCAATCATCGATACGCGCGCCGCAGTCGCTGCGAGCGCCATTTACGCGCACGTACAAATAAATTCAGCAAGCCTCTGTCGCAAAAAGAAAAATTCAGCGGCGGCGTCAGCATTGGCGCGGCGTACGCGAAGTTGCCAGGCGAGGTGACGCCCGACCTCAACGCCAATATGACCTGGAAGAACGACGCCGATCCATTCGGCATCATCGATGAGCGCCAACAACAATGGCCGCCTGACGTCAGGCGCCATCTACAGCATGCTGCTCGGGAAGAACGATCCGGTCGGCGGCGTCGCCGCCAGCGCCGGCGTGGCGATGCCGACGGCGCCGACTTACGCCGCCGGTGTCTCGACCCTGGCCTTTTCGCTCAATTACAACCTGGCGAAAAACCTGACCGTGGCCTTCGATGCGACCAACTTGCTCACCTCGGTGCGCGCAGTACCGTTACAGCGAGGAAGAGCCGCAAACGATCGATGTCAGCGGCCGGCAGTATTATCTGAATCTGGAGTAAAGGTTCTGATAGAACGACGACGACATGCAAAGGCGGCTGTGGCCGCCTTTTTAACTATTCAAATGGTTTGCTTGCACTATGACCAAAAAAGTCTTTGGTTCGTGCGGCACCGAACAGTCGACGCCGGTGCCGCCCCTTAAGATGGGAACCGTGTG
>JAQGNM010000523.1 GCA_028291845.1 Massilia sp.
TGACCGACAGGCTTTCGCCGACGGCCAGGAACAGGATGCTGCGCTGGCCGCCGGGGGCGAACTGCGCGCTGCCGTCGATGCGGCGGCGGCCGAACTTGTGCTGGCAGGCCTCGCGCCTGGTCATCACATTGAAATCGACGGTGGGGCCGTCGTGCAGGGTGGCGGTCACATTTGCCTCACCGTCGAAGGCGATGGTGGCGGCGTCGATATCGAGCAGGATATGGCGCTCGCCGTCGATGTCGAGCGTAAAACCGCCGCCATCGACCAGCGCCAGGGTGCGGTCGACGCCGGCAAAGCGCGAGAACGGCCCGCTGTGCGAAATGGTCGCCAGGCTGACCCGCCAGTCGAAATTGTGCACGCTGGCGCCGGCCGGACCGATGGCGATCTCGGTGGTGCTGCCGCCGCCGTTTTTCCAGGGCGAGGCGGTCAGGCCGGCAAACGGAATCAAAGTGGTCATGGAGCGTTCTCCCGCAGTTGGGCCAGCGCGCCGCGATAGCGCGCGGCGATCGCCGCCTGGTCGGCGTGGCGCCCGTGGCGGATCACCGGGCGCCCGCCGACGATGACGTCGCGCACCAGATTGTCGTTTCCGGCGAATAGCAACAGGTTCAGGACATCGGCGGCGGCGGCATCCTGCAGGTTCGGGTGGGCGTCGTCGAGCACCAGCAGATCGGCGCGCAAGCCCACCGCCAGGGCGCCGACCGGGCGGCCGCTCGCTTGCGCCCCGCCCCGCAGCGCCCCCTGCCACAAAAAATCGCCGACCCGGCGTTGGCCGCCGTCGACGGCGATATTGCGGCCTTGCCGGCGCAGCCGCTGGCCGTATTCGAGCCAGCGCAGCTCCTCGACCGGGCTGTGGCCGACGTGGCTGTCGCTGCCGATGCCGAAACGCCCGCCGGCGGCGATAAACGGCGCAAGCGCAAACAAGCCGTCGCCCAGGTTCGCTTCGGTGCCCGGGCACAGGCCGGCGACGGCGCCGCTGGCGGCCAGCGAGCCGATTTCGGCATCGTCAAGATGGGTGGCATGCACCAGGCACCAGCGCCGGTCGATGTCGATGTTGTCAAGCAGCCAGGCCACCGGGCGCCGGCCGGCATGCGCCAGGCAGGCGTCCACTTCGAGCTGCTGCTCGGCGATGTGCATGTGCAGCGGCCGCCCCGCCGGCAAACCGCGCGCCAGTTCGGCGATCTGCGCCATCGACGCCGCCCGCAGCGAATGGGGCGCGGCGCCGGTTTCAAACTGGCCGCCGCGCCGGGCGGACAAGGCGTCGACGATGCCGAGCACCTGGTCGACATCGCTCTTGAAGCGCCGCTGGCGTTCGCTCAAAGGCTGTTCTCCAAAGCCGCCGTGGCTGTACAACACCGGCAGCATGGTCAAGCCCATGCCGGTGTCGACGGCCGCCTGCGCCACCCGCTCGGCCATCTCGGCCGGGCGCGCGTACAGCGCGCCGTCCGGCTGGCGGTGCAGGTAGTGAAATTCGCAGACACTGGTAAAACCATGGCGCAGGCAATCGACGAACAGCTGGGCGGCGACCGCCTCCAGCTGTTCCGGCGTGATCCTGCCGGCGAAGCGGTACATCAGTTCGCGCCAGGTCCAGAAGCTGTCATCCGTATACGCAGCACTGTCGCCGGCGGTTTCGGCCAGCCCCGCCATCGCCCGTTGAAAGGCGTGCGAATGCAGGTTGACAATGCCGGGAATGACCAAGGTTTCGGTGTCAATACCGGCCACCGCGCCGGCGTTCGGGTTAACGGCGGTGATGACGCCATCGGCATTCCATTCGATGGCGACGTCAAGCGCCCAGCCGCCTGGCAGCAGCGCGTGGCGCGCCAGCAGGGCGCCCTTGTTCACTGGCGCACCCATTCGGCAGCCGCCTGCACCATCGCCTGCAAGGCCGGTTCGATGCGCGCGGCCAGGTCCGGTCGGAAGGCAAACGGCGTGTCGTCGGCGCCGCGCAACAGCGCCGCCTCCATGCCAGGTTCGTTCATATACAAACACTGGCACATTTCGAGCTGGATCGCATGCACGCCCCGCTGCGGCTGGCCGTAGCGGCGGGTGATGTAGCCGCCCTTGAAACGGCCATTCAGGGCGGTGCTGAACGCCGCCGGCGCTTGCGCCATGACGGCATCGGCCAGCCCCGGCGCGCAAGAAGCGCCATCGGCGGTGCCGAAGTTCAGGTCCGGCAGGCGGCCGTCGAAAAAGCGCGGCACGCGCGATGCGATCGAGTGGGCTTCCCACAGCACCACCGCGCCGTGCATGGTTAGCAGGCGATCGAGTTCGGCCTGCAGTTGCCGGTGGTACGGCTGCCAGTAAGTATGCAACCTTCTCGCCACTTCCGCCGCATCGGGCGCGGCGCCCTCGCGGTACAGCGGTTGGCGGGCAAACGTGTCGAGCGGGCACAGGCCGGTGGTGTCCATGCCCGGGTACAGGTTGGTGTCCTCGGGCGGGCGGTTCAGGTCGATCAGGTAGCGCGACTGGTGGGCGGCCAGGGTCGACGCCCCCATCGCCGTCGCAAATTCGTACAGCCGCGGCAGATGCCAGTCGGTGTCGGCGCTGGTCATGGCGCACGGCGTCATGGCTGCCGCCACATCGGCCGGCAGCCGTTCGCCCGCGTGCGGCATCGACACCAGGATCGGCAGGCTGCCGGCCTTGAAATCGAAATCCATGCTGCCTCCTTTGTGCGCTTATTGATGCAGCGCCGTGAACAGTTCCTTGCACGAGGCGCTCAGCACGCCATCGAGCACCATCATGCGCGCCGCTTCGATATCCGGGGCGAAGAAGCGGTCGGCGTCGAAAAACGGCACCTGGCGGCGCAACTGGGCATGCACGTGTTCCAGGTGCGCCGACGTCGCCAGCGGACGGTGAAAATCGATGCCCTGGGCGGCCGCCAGCAATTCGATGCCGATGATGACAGCGGTATTGTGCGCCATATCGTCAAGACGGCGCGCCGCGAACGTGGCCATGCTGACATGGTCTTCCTGGTTGGCCGAGGTCGGCAAACTGTCGACGCTGGCCGGATGCGCCAGCGATTTATTCTCCGACGCCAGCGCGGCCGCCGTCACGTGGGCGATCATGAAACCGGAATTGACGCCCGGCTCGGCCACCAGGAACGGGGGCAGGCCCGACAGGGTGTGATCGATCAGCAGGGCGATCCTGCGCTCGGCCAGAGCGCCGATCTCGGCAATCGCCAGGGCCAGGGTGTCGGCGGCAAAGGCGACCGGCTCGGCGTGGAAATTGCCGCCCGAGATGATCTCGCCAGCGTCGTGTTCCCCATCCGCCGGGAAGATCAGCGGATTGTCGGTAACGGCATTCGCTTCGATCAACAGGGTGCGGCCGGCGTTGCCGATGAGGTCCATCACGGCGCCCATCACTTGCGGCTGGCAGCGCAGGCTGTACGGGTCCTGCACGCGCTCGTCGCCCACCAGGTGGGAGGCGCGGATGGCGCTGCCGGCCAGCAGTTCGCGGTACATCGCCGCGGTGGCGATCTGGCCGGGCTGGCCGCGCACGGCGTGCACGCGCTCGTCGAACGGCGCGTCGCTGCCCTTGGCGGCGTCGATCGACAGGCTGCCGGCGACGATCGCCGCTTCCAGCAAGCGCTCGGCCATGAACAAGCCGTGCAGGGCCAGCGCGGTGGAGACCTGGGTGCCGTTGATCAGCGCCAGCCCTTCTTTGGCCGCCAGCACCACCGGGGCGATGCCGGCGGCGTCGAGCGCCGCGCAAGCGTCGAGCAGCTGGCCATCGACGCGCACCTGGCCGATGCCGAGCATGGCCAGGGTCATGTGCGCCAGCGGCGCCAGATCTCCCGAGGCGCCCACCGACCCCTTGGCCGGAATGGCCGGCATGATGCCGGCGTTGTAGAGCGCGATCAGGGTCTCGACGATGACCGGCCGCACACCCGAGTAGCCGCGCGCCAGGCTGCCGATTTTCATCAGCAGGATCAGGCGCACCACGGGGTCCGACAGCAGCGCCCCGGTGCCGACCGCGTGCGAGAGGATCAGATTGGTTTGCAGCTGTTCGAGCTTGTCGTCGGCGATGCGGGTTTTGGCGAGAATGCCGACACCGGTGTTGATGCCATAGGCGGCGTCGCCCTTGGCGACGATGGCGCGCACGGCGGCGGCGGCGTTTTGAATCGGCGCCCAGGCGCTTTCATTTAACGCCAGCGGAGCTGGCGCGGTCCAGACGGCGCGCAACTGCGTCAAGGTCATGGCGCCGGGGTTGAGGTGAAGAGTATTCATTTGATCATCGGCAGGTCGAGGTGGTTACGCTTGGCGCAGGCAATCGCCGCGGGATAGCCGGCGTCGGCGTGGCGCATGACGCCGGAGGCGCTGTCGTTGACCAGCACCCGCGCCAGTTTTGCGGCGGCGGCGTCGCTGCCGTCGGCGACAATCACCATGCCGGCGTGCTGCGAATATCCCATGCCGACACCGCCGCCATGGTGCAGCGAGACCCATGTGGCGCCGCCGGCGGTATTTAATAGAGCATTGAGCAAGGGCCAGTCGGAGACGGCGTCGGTACCGTCGCGCATGGCCTCGGTCTCGCGGTTCGGGCTGGCGACCGAGCCGGTGTCGAGGTGGTCGCGGCCGATGACGATCGGCGCTTTCAGTTCGCCGCTTCTGACCATCTCGTTGAACGCCAGGCCGGCCAGGTGGCGCTCGCCCAGTCCCAGCCAGCAGATGCGCGCCGGCAGGCCCTGGAAGGCGATGCGATCTCTCGCCATGTCGAGCCAGTGGTGCACCTGCCGCTGGTGCGGAAACAGTTGCTTGATTTTGGCGTCGGTTTTATAGATGTCGTCCGGGTCGCCCGACAGCGCCACCCAGCGGAACGGCCCGCGCCCTTCGCAAAATTGGGGGCGGATATACGCCGGCACGAAACCGGGAAAGGCAAAGGCATCGGCCACGCCGTGGTCGAACGCCACCTGGCGGATGTTGTTGCCGTAGTCGACCGCCTTGACACCCATCGCGTGAAAATCGAGGATCGCCTGCACGTGCTGCGCGCAGGAAGCCGCCGCGGCTGCCGCCAGGCGCGCATGTTGAGAAGCATCCTGCTGGGCCGCCTTCCATTCGGCCACCGTCCAGCCCAGCGGCAGGTAGCCGTTGATCAGGTCGTGCGCGGAGGTCTGGTCGGTGACCAGATCGGGCGGCCGGCCGCCCGCGCGCACGCGCTTGACCAGCTCGGGCAGGATCTCGGCGGCGTTGCCGAGCAGGCCGATGGAAATCGCCTCGCCGGCGGCGGTGTGCCGCTCGATCAGCGCCAGCGCATCGTCGAGGTCTCTGGCCTGCTTGTCGAGGTAACGTGTGCGCAGTCTGAAATCGATGCTGCTTTGCTGGCATTCGATGGTCAGCGAGACGGCGCCGGCAAAGCTGGCCGCCAGCGGCTGGGCGCCGCCCATGCCGCCCAGGCCCGCGGTAAGGATCCAGCGGCCGCGCCAGGAGCCGTCGAAATGCTGGCGCCCCGCTTCGGCGAAGGTTTCATAAGTGCCCTGGACGATGCCCTGGGTACCGATATAAATCCAGCTGCCCGCCGTCATCTGGCCGTACATGAACAAGCCCTTGCGGTCGAGTTCATTGAAATGCTCCCAGTTCGCCCATTTCGGCACCAGGTTGGAATTGGCGATCAACACGCGCGGGGCGTTGGCATGGGTCTGAAACACGCCGACCGGCTTGCCCGACTGGATCAACAGGGTTTGATCGTCCTCCAGGGTGCGCAGGCAGGTCAGGATCTGGTCGAAACTGGCCCAGTCGCGGGCGGCGCGGCCGATGCCGCCGTAGACCACCAGGTGTTGCGGGTTTTCGGCGACGGCGGCGTCCAGGTTGTTTTGCAGCATGCGGTACGCCGCTTCGGTCTGCCAACTCTTGCAGCTGAGGGTAGCGCCACGCGGCGCGGAGACGACACGGGTGGCATCAAATCGCGGATCTTGCATGTCAGCTCCTGGAGGTTCAACACTGCCTGAAGTCTAGGTTGTCTATACAAGACCGTCAACCTTTTTGATCTACTACCCGAGCGAGCAGGCGCGACAAATCTTGCGGCCAGATGGTTTCCACAGTTTGCGCTAGATCAAGTGCTGACCACCAGCGGTAAGCCGTCATGCAGTTGCGTTCGTAATCGGTCCAGCCGGCGCGGCTCACCAGGGTGGCTTGCGCGAGCTGCACATGAAAATACGATTCTTCATCGCAGACGTGCTCTCCGCTGTCGACCTTGAAAATTTGCCGGCGCTCGGCCACCGGCGCGCCGACGTTGTCGACCTCGATGCCGGTTTCCTCACGCAATTCGCGCCGCGCCGCCTGTGCGACCGATTCCCCTGGTTCCACGCCGCCACCGGGCGTGGCCCAGTAGGACACGCCGTCGAGCGCGCCGCCGCGGTGCACAAATTTGAATAACAGCACCCGTCCGAGTGGATCGGTGACCAGCAGGCGCGCGGTCGGCCGCACCCTCGCCCCCGCCGCCTCAGGACTGGACACTACGCATAACCGCGAAACAGCGCGCACAACCTGAACGCCTCGCTCGACAGCGGCAGGTTCTTCGCCTTGCAATACCTGGTCACCAGCTTTAAAAGCTCTTTCATGTCGCGTCCGCTGGCGCGCGGGTAGGTCACCGTCAGCGCCTCGATCAAGTCATCCGACAGCGCCGCGCCGAACTGTTCGCCGAGCAGCTTCCACAAGCGCAGCGCGTCGGACTTCGACGGTGTCTCATAGTGAATGGTGGCGATGCAGCGCGACAGGATGGCGTCGTCGACGTCGCCGATGCGGTTGGTGGTCATGAACAGCAGGCCGTTGAAATACTCGAGCGTGCGTAAAAATTCGGCGACGATGGCATTGTGTTCGAGGTCGTTGTCGCGCCGGCGGATATACACGTCGGCTTCGTCGAGCAAAATGATGGCTTGCCAGCGCATGGCGCGGCGCAAAATCCCGGTCAGCGTCGCGCCGACCGAGGCGGCGGTGGTGCCCAGCTGTCCCGAGTGCACCCGATACAAAGGTTTGCCGACCACTTCGGCGTAGATTTCGGCCGTCAGCGTTTTGCCCAGACCGGGCGCACCCTGGCAGAGAATCGTGGTGCCGCCCGACTTGCCGGGCACGACATCTTCCATCAACACTTCCATGTTGGAGGTGAGGATGTCGATCAAATCGCGGTGGTGGCCCGGCAGCACCAGTTTTTCTCGCAGCTCGGGCTGATAGAGGTATTCCTCGAGGTGATG
>JAQGNM010000571.1 GCA_028291845.1 Massilia sp.
AGTGCGGATCGTCGAGACCACCTCGAACGCCTATTACGGCAAGGGCTACCAGGACGTGCAGAACCGCGTGCCGAAGATCGACAACACCATCGGCGAACTGGGTTGGCAGCCGCACACCACCATGGCCGACGCCCTGCGCCATATTTTCGACGCCTACCGCGGCCAGGTCGGCGCCGCCCAAGCGCTGATGGACTGACGGTTTGACAGCGCTCACCTCCCCCAATTCGCCGGCGCCGCTACTGACGCTGAAGATCGACGTCGACACCTACCGCGGCACCCGCGAGGGCGTGCCGAACCTGGTGCGCATGCTGACCCGGCAGAGGGCCCATGCCACCTTCCTGTTTTCGCTCGGTCCCGACCACACCGGTTGGGCCTTGCGGCGCGCCTTCAAACCGGGCTTTTTCAAGAAAGTCTCGCGCACTTCGGTGGTCGAACATTACGGCATCAAGACCTTGATGTACGGCGTGCTGCTGCCGGGCCCCGACATCGGCCGGCGCTGCGCCGATGAAATGCGCGCGGTGGCGGCGGCCGGCTTCGAATGCGGCATCCATACCTGGGACCACGTGCGCTGGCAGGACCGGGTGCGAACGGCCAGCCCCAGCTGGACCACGCGCATGATGCGCTTCGCCGAGCAGCGTTTCAACCAGGTGTTCAGCCACCCCGCCGCCACCCACGGCGCCGCCGGCTGGCAGATGAACGCCCATGCCTTTGCCGAGCACACCGCCGCCGGCTATGCCTACGCCTCGGACGGCCGCTCGCTGCTGCGCGAGAACGGCGAGCTGCGAAATCCGGCCGAGACGCCGTACCGGGTGCAGGGGAGCGCCTGCATCCAGCTGCCCACCACCTTGCCGACCCTGGACGAACTGCTCGGCCGCACCATCGACGGCGTCCTGATCACCACCGACAACATCGCCGCGCACTTGCTCAAGCTGACCGAAGGCGCACGGCGCGATCATGTCTATACCTTGCATGCCGAGCTTGAAGGGCAAAAACTTGCCCCCATATTTGAACAGCTGCTCACCGGGTGGAAGGCGCAAGGTTACCGGCTGGCCTCGATGGCCGACCATTACGACAAAGTCAAAGACCAGCCCCTGCCCGTGTTTCCGGTCAGCTGGGGCGAAGTGCCGGGGCGTTCAGGTGAGCTGATCGTCCCCAAGGTTTGACCACATTAACGCAGCGCGCCCAGGAGAATAACGTGGCTGATAGCCCAAGCACCGCACCGATCGCCGACTTTTCCGCCGCCCAGACCGGTGGCGCCCCATTCAATCTGCTGGGCCGCCCGGCACGCTACACGGTGCTGTACTTTTATCCGAAGGACAATACGCCTGGCTGCACCACCGAAAGCATCGCCTTCCGCGAGCTGTATCCGCAGTTTCAGGCGGCCAATACCGAAATCGTCGGCATCAGCCGCGATTCGATGCGCTCGCACGACGGCTTCAAAGCCAAGCTCGGCCTGCCATTCCAGCTGATCTCGGACCCCGACGAAGCCCTCTGCCTGCAGTTCGACGTCATGAAAAATAAGATGATGTACGGCAAACAGGTCCGTGGGGTCGAGCGCAGTACGTTTATCGTTGACGCTGACGGCAAATTGGTGAAAGAATGGCGTGGCGTGAAGGTTGCAAGTCACGCCGATGAAGTGCTGGACTTTGTCAAGAGCCAGCCTCGGGGTTGAATGGTAGGTTGTTGACTTGATTAACATGCTGTTCCACATCGATTGCACTTGCCCATTTTGAGTCTTCGTATTTTCAGTATTTCCGCATCAGCCATTTGTGGCGCGCCAGGCCGACCTTCGGCTTTATTTCCGACTGCGCCCCCCTCTCGTTTCGCCGGCGTCACCCTGCAGCCCAGCGCTGCGGGCTGCGCTGTTCGGACATTTTTAGATTGAGACCCTGATGCCATTGCCCAAACTACCTACCCAGCCCGCAGCGCTGCT
This sequence comes from Massilia sp., assembly GCA_028291845.1. Classification (GTDB taxonomy): domain Bacteria; phylum Pseudomonadota; class Gammaproteobacteria; order Burkholderiales; family Burkholderiaceae_D; genus JAFCUW01. Next base: position 1,934 of record JAQGNM010000571.1, read on the forward strand.
GCTGGCGAAAGATTATCCGAAGGCCGAGCCGCGCCGGAACGCCGACAGCAAAGGCGGTCCGCGCGCCGTGCCGCCCGCGGTCACGCTCGATGCCGTTGAAGACATGATCAGCGGCAAGGCCGTCGCCAAGCCGAAGTCGACCCGCCGCAAGGCCGACGTGGTGCCGATGGCGGCGCCGGCTGCCCCGCTCGCGCCCACCACGCCTGCCGCCGCGCCCGTCACTGCGCGCGGCAACAACGGCGTCGACATCGATCGCGGCGCCTCCCATCCGGCCAAGCACAAGCCGGTCGAAGCGGTCATCAAGTCGTCGACCAGCCGCCAGGCCGACAAGCGCGGTCTGGGCAAGATGTTCGTGCTCGACACCAATGTGTTGATGCATGACCCGACGTCGCTGTTCCGTTTCGAAGAGCACGACGTCGACCTGCCGATGATGACGCTCGAAGAGCTGGACGATCACAAGAAGGGCATGTCGGAAGTGGCGAGAAATGCCCGCCAGGTCTCGCGCACGCTCGACGCCCTGATCGCCAATATCGACGACGACGCCATCGAAAAAGGCATCCCGCTGGCCAAGCTTGGCAACAAGGATGCCAAGGGCCGCCTGTTCTTCCAGACCCGCCTGCAAAACGGTCCGACCTTGCCGGAAGGCCTGCCAGTGGGCAAAGCCGACAACCAGATCCTGGGCGTGGTGCGCAACCTGGAATCGGAACTGCCGGGCCGCGCCATCGTGCTGGTGTCGAAAGACATCAACATGCGCATCAAGGCGCGCGCGCTGGGCTTGCCGGCCGAAGATTATTTTAATGATCATGTGCTGGAAGACACCGACCTGCTCTATTCCGGAATCATGCAGTTGCCGGACGATTTCTGGAACAAGCACGGCAAGGGCATGGAATCCTGGCAGGAAAACAAGCACGGCACCGGCTATACCTACTACCGGCTGACCGGACCGCTGGTGCCGGCAATGCTGGTGAACCAGTTCGTCTACATGGAGCCCAACAACGGCGAGTCCTCGTTCTATGGCCAGGTCAGGCAGCTGACCGGCAAGACGGCGGTGCTGCGCACCCTGCGCGACTTCAGCCACAACAAGAACAACGTGTGGGGCGTCACCGCGCGCAAC
>JAQGNM010000573.1 GCA_028291845.1 Massilia sp.
CCATCAGCTTGTCTTCGTCGACGCCCGGGGCGAACAGCAACTGGCCGCAATGCTTGAACATGAAGGCGACCGAGCCTTCGTTGCCCATGTTGCCGCCGTTTTTGTTGAAAGCGTGGCGCACTTCGGCCACGGTACGGACGCGGTTGTCGGTCATGCAGTCGACGATGATCGCCGCGCCGCCGACGCCGTAGCCTTCGTAGCGCACCTCTTCATAGTTGACGCCGTCCAGGCCGCCGGAGCCGCGCTGGACCGCGCGCGTCACGTTTTCCTTCGGCATGTTGGCGTCGGCCGCCTTGTCGACCGCCAGGCGCAGGCGCGGGTTGGCGTCGACATCGGGTCCACCCATGCGCGAGGCGACCGTGATCTCCTTGATCAGGCGCGTCCAGATCTTGCCGCGCTTGGCATCGGTGGCGGCCTTCTTGTGCTTGATGTTGGCCCATTTGCTGTGTCCAGCCATGTCGAAACTTCCTTCAGCGGTATTCGGATGAGGCCAGTATTTTAGCATGGGGACGGCGCCGCCGAACGCCGGCGGGCGGTGGCGAATGTTGCAGTTGCAACATCGATGCCGGCGTGGTAAACCGGAAAACCGGTGGCAATCTGTGCGCCTTGCCGATTCGCCGTACAATTATCCGATGAGCAAATCTGTAACAACTCCGGCCCCGCCATCATCGGCGGCCCCGTCCGCCACCGTGGCCAGCGGCCTGGCCATCGCCATTATCGGCGCCATTTTATTCTCAACCAAGGCTGTTGTCGCCAAGTTGCTATACCGATATCACATCGATGCGGTGACCTTGATCGCCTTTCGCATGCTGTTTTCGGTGCCGGTGTTCGCCGCGGTGGCGATCTGGCAGATGCGCATCGGCCCGCCCTTGTCGAATAGCGACCGCTGGCGCCTGATCGGGCTGGGGCTGGTCGGCTACTACCTGTCGAGCTTTCTTGATTTCCTCGGCCTGCAATACATCTCGGTCGGCCTCGAACGGCTGATCCTGTTTCTCACGCCAACCTTCGTGCTGCTGGTCACCGCGCTGGTGTTCAAGCGCCGCATCGGCCGTATCGAATGGGCGGCGCTGGCGGTGTCGTATTGCGGCATCTTCCTGGTATTTGCGCACGACCTGGCCGGTGGCGCCGGCAGCACGGTGATCGGCTCGCTGTTCGTGCTGGGCTCGGCCATCAGCTATGCCATCTATTTGTTGTTCACCGGCGAGATGGTCAAACGGATCGGCTCGCTGCGGCTGGTCGCCTACGCCATGTGCGTTTCCAGCGCCGCCTGCATCTTTCAGTTTTTCCTGTTGCGGCCGGCCTCGCTGCTGATCCAGCCGGCGCCGGTTTATTGGTTGTCCTTGGTCAACGGCGTGCTGTGCACAATCTTGCCGGTGTTTATGACCATGATTGCCGTGCAGCGCATCGGCGCCACCACCGCTTCGCAGGCCGGCATGATCGGCCCGGTGTCTACCTTGTTTCTCGGCGCCTTGATCCTGGGCGAGCCGATCACCGCGATCCAGCTGGCCGGCACCGCGCTGGTAATTGGCGGGATTTATATGTTGTCCAAGAAAAAATAAGGATGTTTACAAGATGCCGCCACGCCTGGCCCTGATCGCCCACGACAAGAAAAAAGACGACATGGTGGCGTTTGCCACGATGTACGCGCCGTTCTTGCGCACCTGTACCTTGCTGGCCACCGGCACCACCGGCGCGCGTTTGATTGCCGAAGTGGGCCTGGTGGTCGAACGCAAGCTGTCCGGGCCGTGGGGCGGCGACTTGCAGATCGGCGCCGAACTGGTGGCCGGCCGCATCGATGCCGTGATTTTCCTGCGCGACCCGATGACGCCGCAGCCCCACGAACCCGACATCAACGCCCTGGTGCGCGCCTGCGACGTCCACAACGTGGCCTGCGCCACCAACCTGGCGACGGCGCACCTGGTGCTGACGCAGTTACAGACTTTATCCATACAATAATTACCTGACGACATTTACGGACAAAAAATAAAGGAGATCGATATGGCAGACACAGTCAAAGCAATCCGCATGCATCGCACCGGCGGCCCTGAAGTGCTGGAATACGTCGATGTCGAGGTGGGCGCGCCCGGCCCGGGCGAGGCGCGCGTGCGCCAGCATGCCATCGGCGTCAATTTTATCGACGTGTACTTTCGCACCGGCCTGTATCCGCAGCCGCTGCCGGCCGGCGCCGGCATGGAAGGAGCGGGCGTAGTGGAAGCGGTGGGTGAAGGCGTCACCGAGGTCAAGGTGGGCGACCGCGTCGCTTACGCGGGCCGGCCGAATGGCGCGTATGCCCAGGTGCGCAATATGCCGGCCTCGATCCTGTTGCGGCTGCCCGACGACATCGATTTCGAGACCGGCGCGGCCATGATGCTGCAGGGGATGACAGTGCAGTATCTGCTCAACCGCACCTATAAAGTCAAAGCCGGCGACACCATCCTGTTCCACGCCGCCGCCGGCGGGGTCGGCCTGATCGCCTGCCAGTGGGCCAAGGCCATCGGCGCCAAGTTGATCGGTACCGTGGGGTCGGACGAGAAGGGAAAATTGGCCTTGGCGGCGGGCGCCGCGCACGTGATCAATTACAACACGGAAAATTTCGTCGAGCGCGTAAAAGAGATTACCGGCGGCGCCAAGGTGCCGGTGGTGTACGACTCGATCGGCGCTTCCACCTTCATCGGCTCGCTCGATTGCCTGCAGCCGCTGGGGATGATGGTCAGCTTCGGCAGCGCCTCCGGGCCGGTACCGCCGTTTTCCCTGCAGGAACTGGCATCGCGCGGCTCCTTGTTCATCACCCGGCCTACCTTGTTTTCCTACGCGGCCAAGCGCGCCGACCTGGAGGCGATGGCGGCCGACTTGTTCGCGATGGTGTCGAGCGGGAAGGTGAAAATCGATATCCATCAGCGCTATCCGCTGGCGGAAGCGGCGAGGGCGCATGAGGAATTAGAAGCGCGGAAGACGACGGGGTCGTCGATTTTGGTGCCGTAGCCAAGGGACTGGCCCTGCGGGCCTGTCCCCCGCTTTGGCGGCCGGCGAAAAGTTAGCTAGCGGTAGGTTGGCTTTAAAGCTGGGGACAGGCCCGCAGGGCCTGTCCCCGGTGCTGCATCGGTTAACTAACCGTTCTGCTGTTTTAATTCAATCCTTCTCGCCCCGCCATTCGGCCCGGGAAACCCCTCGAAGGCACTTTGCACCAGCGCCGGCATCACCGCCGGGGTCGACGGCTGGCTGCTGTTGTTGTGCACCGTCACGTCGAACAGCGGCTTGCCATCCTTTGCCGAGCGAATCGCCACCTGCACGTCGCGCTGATATGTGTGGCGCTCGACCACCTGGTAGCCGGCGGGGCCGCCCCAGAACGGATCATAGAAGCCGCCATAGTAGGACGAGGCCCAGTGGCGGCGGTGCGGACCGAAGTAGCCGAAGCGCGCCGAGGCGTACGGGTTGAAGAAAGGATCAACCGCCTGCACTACGCGCACCGGCACGTCGGTGGTGCGAAAGCGCATCCTGACCTTCAGCGCGGCGTCCGCGCCCGCCTCGGTGAATCCCAACCTGGCCAACTGGCCGCGCACCAGGTCGAGGTAGGCGCGCACTTCGAGGGTATCGTCCTCCGGCGCCGGGGCGTCGATCGAGTAGGTTTTATTGGTCAGCTGGGCGGGCCATTGGTGAAAAGTGGTGACGTCGCTGCGGATGGTGCTGGCGCAACCTGTCAGCAGCAGGGTGGCGGCAGCGGCGGCGCTCAAGATCAGGCGTTTCATGTCGTTCTCCAAATGCGTTATTTCCCGAATTCAGTGTATGTCGAGCACTGTTGAAAGGCAAAAGATTTACAGAATGTTACCGCGCTTGACAGAGCGAAACAGAAAAGGAAGAGCGCGGCGCCGTGCCGCTCTTGGTAAAATAGCCGTTCGCCCACTTGCCGACTGACTTTCCTATGCGCACCGACACCGCCCAGACGATCTATCGCAGCGATTACACGCCGCCCAGCTTTCTGGTCGACACCGTTGAACTGGGTTTCGATCTCGACCCGGCGCGCACGGTGGTGGCCAACCGCCTGACCATGCGCCGCAATCCCGAGGGCATCGGCCGCCAGATCGATTTGTACGGCGAAAACATCGAACTGGTGGCGCTGCGCATGAACGGGGTGACCTTGAGCGAGGGCGACTATCGCATCGAAGGCAATATGCTGCATATCGCCGGCGCCCCTGACCATGTGGTGCTGGAAATCGAAACCACCTGCGCGCCCGAAGCGAACACCACCTTGAACGGACTGTACTGTTCGAACGGCAATTTTTTCACCCAGTGCGAAGCCGAAGGTTTCCGCTGCATCAGCTATTTCCCGGACCGCCCCGACGTCATGGCGATTTTTACCGTCATGCTGCGTGCCGACAAGGAAAAATATCCGGTGTTGCTGTCGAACGGCAACCTGGTCGAGCAGGGCGACCTCGATGACGGCCGCCATTACGCCAA
>JAQGNM010000007.1 GCA_028291845.1 Massilia sp.
AACAGGAATTTGCGGTAAGCGCTTTCCGCCGCCAGCGTGCGTCCCTCACTCCAGCCCAACCCTGCGCGCGGGTGCATCAATCGAAGGCGCACTGTGGAAAGACCGAGCGCGGCGATGGGGGCATATACATGATGGACTTGCATAGTCTTCTCCTGTGGTTGATCAATCTGTGACTCGCTGTCGGGTTAGCAATCGGTGGATTGTTTGTGCAATCTTGAATTCGGAGTCGGTAACAAGTGACGGAAATCAAAGTATCCGCCTCCTCGCCCACGAGACATTGATTTATATCAATGGAAGAATAATCTTGCTTTCGACATAAGATTATCCGGAATGCAGCGACGCCGATATTTGTCCAAGGTATTCGTCACCCAAATGAGAAAAGCGCCGCAAATGCGGCGCTTTTTTTGAAGGGGGCGACAGCGATCAGGCGGCCAGTACTTTCGCCGCTGCGGAGCACCAGGCGGTGTGCTGCTGTTTGGCGGCGTCGCTGGCCGAGCACCAGGCGGTTTGTTGCTGCTTTGTGGCGCTGACCGAACACCATGCGGTGCGCTGTTGCGCCGCGACCCCGGTAACGGAACACCATGCGGTTTTGCCCTTGGCCGCGGCGGTGACTGAACACCATGCGGTTGCGTGCGGCTTGGTAGCCAGCGAGCACCAGGCCGTACCGAGCGCCTTGGCGCCACCGGCCAGCGAGCACCACGCCGTACCGAGCGCCTTGGCGCCGTCGGCCAGCGAGCACCATGCCGTTTGCCCCTTGGTTCGCGCTTCAGTTTGCGCTTGGGATTGCTCCTGGTCGCCGTTCAAGGAGCACCACGCCGTTTGCGTGGCGCCGGCGGCGTGCGCGCCGGTGAGGCAGGCCTCGCCGAAGGTGGCCTGGTAGAGCTCGTGCATGCGTTCGCCGAAGGCCTGGTGGTCGGCGGCGTCATCCTCGCCCAGGCCGACATTCGGATTGTGGTGCAGGAAGTGGCCGAACGCTTGCTGGCAGTCGGCAGCGTATTTGCGGGTGTCGAGGATGTGGTAGTGCCAGAAAACATCGACGTCGAGCAAGGGCGCGATGTTTTCGTTCGGATACATATGCATCATGCACAGAAAGCGGCGGTATTCCACTTCGATGGCATTGGCGTGCTCGGGCGACCAGCCTTCACCGGATTGCTCGTGCATCAGCTTGACTTTGATCTGGCTGAGGTCGATTTCGGCGATTTTGCGCATTGCGTTAGTCGGGTTCATGGCGTCATCCTTCAGGTTGGAAAGTGCATCGTTTTACATCGGTTGGTAAGTGGGTCCCTGCCGGATGCAGCGTGATGGAAAGGCGTCTGATAACGCATTCTTACCGCCCAGTTCGGTCAAGTCCGCGCCCTTTGTCAGGGGCTGCTCCGGCGCTGCAGGCGCTGGGCAGTGAAATCATTGTTGCCGTTCGGAAGGTGACTGAACTTGACCTCCATCAACATTTTCTAGGCTGTATTCTGAACGCTACGGAATCATCCTAAATGCACTTTCCGCCGCGCCTACACTGTCGCTTGCACATTTTTTACGCCGGTACCGCGTGCCCTTGCGCTTCGTCGTGGATTTCGTGCAGCGACGGCACCACCGGATCGGCATCGGCCGGCACCGAGATGTGAATGGCGGTGCCGTTGCCCGGACTGCTGACCATGCGGAACACGCCGCCGAGAATCTTCATGCGCTCCTCGATGCCGACCAGGCCGAACGAGCCGGCCTTGCCGCGTCCGCTCTGCTTGATGCCGACGCCGTTGTCGCTGACCGTCATGCTGATCCAGCCGCCCTCGACGCTCAATTCGACCTTCACCCGGCTCGCCTTGGCGTGCTTTGAAATATTGCTCAGCGATTCCTGCAGAATGCGAAACAGCGCGGTGGCGCACTGGTCGCTGACGGCGATGTCATCATGGGTTTCGATCAGCTCGCATTCGATGCGGGTGCGGCGGCGGAACTCGGCGATCTGCCAGTCGACGGCGGCGTTCAGGCCCAGGTCGAGCACGTTGGGACGCAAGTCGTTGATGATCTGGCGTACGCTCTTGATGGTGGCGTCGATCTGTTGCAGGGTCGACAGGGCGCGCGCATGCAGGCGTGGCTGGCGCGCGCTGGTGCGCGCCGACAGCACGTCGGCCTCGATGCGCAGCGCCAGCAGGTTCTGGCCGAGGTCGTCGTGAATTTCGCGCGCAATACGTTTGCGTTCGTCCTCGCGGATGTTGTTGGCGTGGGCCGCCAGGCGGCGCAGGTTTTCGTTCGACCATTGCAGCTTCGATTCACTGGCGCGCAATTCCTTGGTCATGCTCTGGGCCAGAGCCACCGCATGGCGGCGCGATGACGAAATGGTGTGAAACAGCGTGTACAGCAGCGCCGTGCTGACCGCTCCCAGCACCATCGCCAGCCATGGCAGCGACTGGTCGAAACCGCTGTACAAATTGTTTTTCTGAACGCTGAATTGGCCCTGCCAGCGCCGCTTGCCGAAATCCATCTCGATCGTTTCCGTGAACGAGCTGTTGGCAACCGGGAGCGGCGGCACCGGTACGCCGGCGCGCGCCGCGCTGTCGAACAGCAGGCGCGACTTGCCGTTGCTGTCGCGGCCGCCGCGATCGTTGGTGATGTCGGTGATGATCATGCGCACATTGGTTGCCGGTAACTCGTCGAGCAGGCCGACCACCAGCTTGTTGACCGAAAAGCCGATGCCGACCGAGCCGACATAGTAAGCACGCCGGCTGGCCACGCTCTTGTCCGGCATATCGGCGCGGTAGATCGGCAGGCGCATGGCCAGGCCCACCTTGTAGACCCCCGACAGCGGTGCGATCGGCACCCCCGAGGCCGACAACTCGCCGGTATCGCGCGCCACTTCCAGCGCCTCCGCGTTGCCGCGCGCGGAAATATCCCAGCCGAATCGGCGCGCCCAGGCCGAGATCGGCTCGATGTAGGTAAGGACCGTGTAATAGGGACGTTTGCCGGGCGGGGTGATCTCGAACTTCGGGTAGCCGGCGGCCAAGCTGGCCACCTCCTTGTTCATTTGCGCTTCGAATCTGTCGCGCTCAGCGCCGTCGACATAGCGGGCAAAATTGATGGTCTCGACGCCGGGAAATTCCTTCTCCAGGCTCAAGCCGTCGACATAGCGGTGAAATTGATCGCGCGTCAGGCCGGTCGAGGTGGCGAACAGACTGGCGCCGCCGCGCAGCACGTCGGTGTAACTCTTGATGCGCCCTTCGAGAGTCATCTTGACGCTGTGCGCCATGTTGGCGAAGCGCTCGCGGGCCTCGTTTTCGATAATGCGCGCCGTCGTCGTGTGAAACACCACGCCCGCCAGCAGCGACAGGACGATGCCGCCGACCATGGCGCGGTAGCTGGCGAAAGGGTAGCGCAGATGATTGAACAGGTAGGGCATGGCGCACTCCATGGACGCGCTTGAATTGACGCGTTGACGTGGATTAAGGTACCCGCCTGTCGCGGCAGGCGAACCTATCAGCGTTGCTAGGAAATACGTTCTAGAATGCAAAACGCCGGCATGGCCGGCGTCTGCTTGTGTGCTGCGTCGATGTTACTTCCAACTAGTTACTTCCAATTATCTTTCAAGGTCGTGATGCGGTTGAACACCGGTTTGCCCGGGGCGCTGTCGACACGGTCGGCGACAAAATAGCCGTGCCGCTCGAACTGGAAGCGCTGGTCCGGTTGCGCGTCGCGCATGCCAGGTTCGAGGTAGGCGGTGACCACTTCGAGCGCTTGCGGGTTCAGTGCGGCAATAAAATCCTTGCCGCCGGCATCCGGCTGAGGGTCGACGAACAAGCGGTCGTACAAGCGCACTTCGGCTTCGACGGCGGTGGCCGCGCTGACCCAGTGGATATTGCCCTTGACCTTGTAGCTGTTGGAGCCTTCGGTGCCCGATTTGCTGTCTTCAAAATATTTCACGTGCACGGCGCTGACGGCGCCGTCGGCATCCTTGTCGTAGCCGACGCACTCGACGACATAACCGTGGCGCAGGCGCACCCGGCTGCCGGGCGCATCGCCGATCGGCGGGAAAAAGCGGAAATAGCCTTTGACGGGCACTTCCATGAAATCTTCCTGCTCGATCCACAACTCACGGGTGATCGGAAAGGTGCGCACGCCCCGTTCGGGGAAATGCGGGTGGACCGGCGAGCTGCATTCCTCGGAATGGTTCTCCGGGAAATTGTCGATAATGAGTTTCAATGGACGCAGCACGGCGGTGGCGCGCGGCGCTTTCGGGTCGAGGTCGTCGCGCAGCGCGCCTTCCAGGGTGCTCATGTCGATCCAGCCGTCGGCCTTCGACACCCCGATGCGCTCGCAAAACAGCTGGATCGATTCGGGCGTGTAGCCGCGCCGGCGCAGGCCGACGATGGTGGGCATGCGCGGATCGTCCCAGCCGCTGACGATGTTGTCGTCGACCAGCTGGCGCAGTTTGCGCTTGCTGGTGACCACATAGGTCAGGTTCAGGCGGGCGAATTCGTACTGGCGCGGCAGCGGCGGCTGGAAAAAGCCGCCGGCCGACAAGGTCGCCAGCAGCCAGTCGTAGAACGGCCGGTGATCCTGAAATTCCAGAGTGCACAGCGACTGCGTGACGTTCTCGATGGCATCTGAAATCGGATGCGTGTAGTCGTACATCGGGTAGATGCACCAGGCGTCGCCGGTACGGTGGTGGTGCGCGTGGCGGATGCGGTAGATGGCCGGGTCGCGCAGGTTCATGTTGGGCGCGGCCATGGCGTCCTCGAACATTTTGACGCGCAGGACGTGTTCGCCGTCCTGGTATTTGCCGGCCTTCATGTCGCGGAACAGTTGCAACGATTCTTCGGCAGGGCGGTTGCGGTAAGGCGAATTGGTGCCCGGCGTGCCGAAATTGCCGCGGTTCCGCTTGATTTCCTCGGCGCTCTGGCTGTCGACGTAGGCGAAGCCGGCGCTGATCAGGTATTCGGCCATGGCGTACAGCTGGTCGAAATAATCGGAGGCATAGTACAGGTGGCTCTGGCCGTTTTGCTCCCAGCTGAAGCCCAGCCACTTGACGCTGTCGATGATGGTGTCGACGTATTCCTGCTCTTCCTTGGCCGGGTTGGTGTCGTCGAAGCGCAGGTGGCAGACGCCGCCGTAGTCGCGCGCCATGCCGAAGTTCAGGCAGATCGACTTGGCGTGGCCGATGTGCAGGTAGCCGTTCGGCTCGGGCGGGAAGCGGGTGATGACCGGCGGCAGGCCGGTGTGGGCGTGGGTGCCGGCAGCCAGGTCGGCCTCGACAATGGCGCGCAGAAAGTTCGAGGTCAGCGGGGTCGCGGGCGACGCGGCCGCCGCTTTGTTTTTATCATTGCTCATGGAGGGCGAACGTTGCGAATGTGGATAAGATCGCTGCATTTTACCGTATCGAAGCCTGCACTTGGGCGGCCCTCCCGGTTCTATAGCATAATCTCGCTTTAACGGTTTTGGCTTGCAGCCGGAGTTCCCACTTGGAAAATTTATACGCCGTCCT
>JAQGNM010000015.1 GCA_028291845.1 Massilia sp.
CGAATTGGGGCTGCGGTTTTTGAACGATTTACAGCAGATGTTCCTGGGAACGTGATCAGGCCGGGGACAGGCCCGGGGACAGGCCCTGCGGGCCTGTCCCCTGCTTTAAATGCCAACTAACAGATAGCCAATTGTCGGCCGGCCGCTAAAGCCGGGGACAGGCCCGCAGGGCCAGTCCCCCGGCCTTTGGCCTGCAACCTGAACCCCGCCGCCACCTCGGCCAGCGACCTGGCCTGCTCCTGCATGCTGGCCGCCGCCGCCGCCGCTTCCTCCACCAGCGCCGCGTTCTGCTGCGTCACCTTGTCCATTTCGACGATCGCCTGGTTGACCTGATCGATGCCGGTGCGCTGCTCCTGGCTGGCCAGGGTGATTTCGGCGACCATGTCGTTCACGCGCGCCACGCTGGCCACCACTTCCTGCATGGTCGAACCGGCGTCGCGCACCAGGCGGGTGCCGGTGTTGACCTGGCCGACCGAATCGTCGATCAGGGTCTTGATCTCCTTGGCGGCGCCGGCCGAGCGCTGCGCCAGGTTTCTCACTTCCGAGGCGACCACGGCGAAGCCGCGGCCCTGCTCGCCGGCGCGCGCCGCTTCCACGGCGGCGTTCAGCGCCAGGATATTGGTTTGAAAGGCGATGCTGTCGATGACGCCGATGATGTCGACGATCTTGCGCGAGGACGCGTCGATCGAGCTCATGGTATCGACCACGCGGTTGACGATGTCGCCGCCCTTGGCCGCCACCGCGGACGCCGTCACCGCCAGCGCATTGGCCTGCTGGGCATTGTCGGCGTTCTGGCGCACCGTCGAGGTCAATTCCTCCATCGAGGCGGCGGTCTCTTCGAGCGAACCGGCCTGCTGCTCGGTGCGCGCCGACAGATCCAGATTGCCGGCGGCGATCTGGCTGGAGGCGCTGGCGATGGTCGCCGTGCCGCTCTGCACCTGCGAGACGACGTTGAACAGCGAATCGTTCATGCGTGCGAGCGCACGCATCAGGTCGCCGATCTCGTCGCGCCCGGCGCTTTTGAAAGTGGTGGTGAGGTCGCCCGCCGCTACCGTTTCGGCCACGCTGACGGCGTCGCGCAAGGGCGTCGTGATCGAGCGCGAGATCAGCCAGGCCATGGTCGCGCCGCCGCCGACCACCAGCGCGCCCAGCGCCAGCAACAGGGTGAAGGAGCGCCTGCCGGCCGCCTCCAGCGCGGCGGCGGTGTCGTCGATATTCTTGCGCTCGAGCGCCAGCAAGGCTTGCACCTTGGCCGAATAGGCCGCCGCCGCTGGCGCGAACTGCTTGTCGAACGCGGCCACGCTGGCGGCGGCATCGCCGGCTTTTTTGGCGTCCATCACCTTGACCTTGGCTGCCTGGTACACGGCGCGGTCGGCGACGACCGCCTTCATCACGGCCTTTTCCTCGTCGTCGGCCAGTAGCGGTTCGATCTGCTTGATCATTGCCGTGCTGCGCGTGACGCTGTCGGCGATGTCCTTGGCGAACACGCTCGAGAGGGTGTCGTCGCTGCTGCGGGCGATCAGCGCGGTGCGCGCCACCGCCGAATTGATATTCGTGTACCAGTCCGAAACCAGCCGCTCCTTCGCCAGCGGCAGCGCCGTCATGTGCCTGGTCGCCTCGGCGCCGGCGCGCGCGGCGCTCAGGGCGTAGCCGGTCGAGATGATGGAGAGCAGCAGGATGATGCCGAAGGCAAGCCCGAGGCGGGTGCCGATCCGTAGACGAAATAACATGGGGTTTGCCTTGAAAATGATTCAAAAATAGTACTACAAGGCAACTATTATGCGCCTGTAACTATCCACAGGCGATAGGCAGAAGTGATTATTTTATTTTGTGGGCGCAAAAAACAACGGAGCCACGCGGCTCCGTTTCACTGGCGCTGGCTGGCGCTGGTGCGGTCAGCGTTGTGCGCTGACCTGCGCGATCGGCTCGGCGGCGCTCCAGCCGCCGCCGAGTACGCGGTACAGGGTGACCTGGTTCTGCAGGCGCAGCAGGTTGGCCGAAATGGCCGCACGCTGGGCGTCGAACAGGGCGCGCTGGGCGTCGAGCAGTTCCAGGTAGGAGCTGGCGCCGGACTTGTAGCGCAAGTCCGCCAGGCTGAAACGGTCCGCTTCGGCTTCGGCGACGCGGCGTTGCGCGCGCAGTTGCTCGGCAAACGTCGCCTGGCCGGCCAGGCTGTCCGACACTTCGCGGAACGCCACCTGGATGGCTTTTTCGTAGTTGGCCACGGCGATGTCGTTGCCGACGCGGGCGGCGGCCAGGTTCGCCTTGTTGCGGCCGTAGTCGAAAATCGGCAGCACCGCTTGCGGCGCGAAGGTCCAGCCGAACGAGCCGCCCTTGAACAGGCCTGACAATTCGCCGCTGGCGGTGCCGGCGCTGGCGGTGAGCGAAATGCGCGGGAAGAAGTTGGCGCGGGCGGCGCCGATGTTGGCGTTGGCCGCGACCAGCTGCTGCTCGGCCGAGCGGATATCCGGGCGCGTCGCCAGCAAGTCCGACGGCAGGCCGGCCGGCAGGTCGGCCAGTTCGGTCTGCGCCAGGGTGCGCGTAGCGGGCAGGGTGGCCGGCAAGGGCTGGCCGACCAGCTGGATCAGCAGGTTGGCGTCCTGGGCGCGCTGGCGCAACTGCTGCGCCAGCACGACTCTGGCCGTTTCAACCAGCGATACCCCTTGCTGCAGGTCGAGTTTCGACACCACGCCATTGTCGAATTTCAGCTGGATCAGGCGCAGCGATTCTTCACGCCCGGCCAGGGTCTGGCGCGTCAGCTCCAGCAGTTCTTCATCGGCCAGCAGCGACAGATAGGTGTTGGCGACCGAGGAGATCAGGCTGATCTGCGTGGCGTTTCTGGCTTCGGCGGTGGCGAGAAACTGCGCCAGCGCGGCGTCCGACAGATTGCGCACGCGGCCGAACAAATCGAGCTCGAAGGCGGACACGCCCAGACCCACCGCGTACACGCTGCTGATGCTGTCGTTGGGGCCGGGCGTGCGCTCGCCCGAGGCGACCGCGCTGACCGAGGGCAGGATGTCGGCACGGCGGATCTGGTATGCCGCACGCGCCTGCTCGATGTTCAGGATCGCCACGCGCAGGTCGCGGTTGTTGGCCAGCGCCAGGTTGATCAGCTGGTTCAGGCGGGCGTCGGCAAAATAGCTTTGCCAGACGATCGACGAGGCCGCGCGGGCGTCGGCCGTGCTGGCGGGGGCGTCGGGGAAGCTGGCCGCCACCGGCGCTTGCGGGCGCTGGTACTTCGGCGCCAGCGACATGCAGCCCGACAGTACCATCGCCAGCGCGAGGGGCAGCAGGGCGGGCGTAACAGCGAAACGTTTCATCATACTTTTTCCTCTACGACGGCGGCAGGGCCGGCCACATGCGGCCTGGCCGGATGTGGATGGTCCTTGCCACCAAATAATTTACGAACCAGCACGAAGAACACCGGCACGAAGAACACGCCCAGTGCCGTGGCGGTGATCATCCCGCCCATCACGCCGGTACCGATGGCGCGCTGGCTGGCCGAACCTGCGCCGGAGGCGATCACCAGCGGCAGCACGCCGAGGATGAAGGCCATCGAGGTCATCAGAATCGGCCGGAAACGCAGGTGGCAGGCGGCGATCGCGGCGTCGACCGCCGACATGCCTTGGGCCTGCAGGTCCTTGGCGAACTCGATGATCAGCACGGCGTTTTTCGCACCCAGGCCGATGATGGTGATCAGGCCGACCTTGAAGTAGACGTCGTTGGGCAGGCCGCGCGCGGTGGCCGCCGTCAGCGCGCCAAGCACGCCGAACGGCACCACCAGCAGCACGGCGACCGGGATCGACCAGCTTTCATACAGCGCGGCCAGGGCCAGGAACACCGCCAGCAGGGCAAAGCCGAGCAGCACGAACACGGTCGAGCCGGACAGCTGCTCTTCGCGCGACTGGCCGGTCCATTCGAAGCCGAAACCGGCCGGCAGCTGCGCTGCCATCTTCTCCATCTCGGCCAGCGCCTGGCCGGTCGAGTAGCCCTTGGCGGCGTCGCCCGAGATGCGCATGGTCGAGTAGCCGTTGTAGCGCACCGTCTGCATCGGACCGGTGATCCAGCGGGTGGTGGCAAACGCCGACAGCGGCACCTGCTGGCCCTTGCTGTTGACGGCGTTCAGGCGCAGCAGGTCTTCCGGCTGCATGCGCGACTCGGCTTCGGCCTGCACCACGACCCGCTGCAGGCGGCCGTTGTTCGGGAAGTCGTTGATGTACGCCGAACCGAGCGAGGTGGAAATGGCGGTGTTGATGGCGTCAAACGTCACGCCCAGCGCATTGGCCTTGTCGCGGTCGATATCGAGCTGCACCTGCGGCGCCGCTTCCAGGCCTTCCGGGCGCACGCCGGCCAGCACCGGGTTTTTCGACGCCATGCCCAGCATCTGGTTACGCGCCGCCAGCAGGGCGGCCGGGCCGTTACCGCCGCGGTCCTGCAGGCGGAACGAGAAGCCGGTGCCGGTGCCCAGTTCGGGAATCGGCGGCGGCGACAGGGCGAACACGAAGGAATCGCGCTGCGTCGACAGGGCGCCGGTGATGCGGCCGGCGAGGTCGGCGGCGCCGTGACCGGCCCCGCGTTCCTTCCAGTCCTTCAGCGGAATGAAGGCCAGCGCCACGTTCTGGCCCTGGCCGGAGAAGTTAAAGCCGAGCACGCTGACCATGCTGGCCACTTCCGGCTGCTTCATGATGAACGCTTCCGCATCCTTCATCACTTTCGAAGTGCGCTCGATGGTGGCGCCGGCCGGCAGCTGGACGTTGGCGATGATGTAACCCTGGTCTTCGTTCGGCAGGAACGAAGACGGCAGGCGCGTGAAGATCAGGCCGACCAGGCCGATGACCAGCACAAAAGCCACCAAAGCGCGGCCCGTATGCCGCAGAATGGCGGCAACCCAGCCTTCGTAGCGCTTGGCGGTCGTGGTGAAGCCCCGGTTGAACCAGCCGAAGAAGCCTGTTTTCGCATGCGCATGGCCTTTTTCGACCGGCTTCAGGAAGTGCGCGCACAGGGCAGGGGTCAGCGACAGTGCCATGAAGGCGGAGAAGAAGATCGACGACACCATCACCGCCGAGAACTGGCGGTAAATGTTACCGACCGCGCCGGCGAAAAACGCCAGCGGCACGAACACGCTGATCAAAACCACCGTCACGCCGATGATGGCGCCGGAAATCTGGCCCATGGCTTTACGGGTCGCTTCCAGCGGCGGCAAGCCTTCCTCGGACATGATCCGCTCGACGTTTTCCACCACCACGATGGCGTCGTCGACGACGATACCGATCACCAGCACCATGCCGAACATGGTCAGCACGTTGATCGAGAAGCCGAGGGCGAGCAGGGTCGCGAGCGAACCGAGCAGGGCGACCGGCACCACGATGGTGGGAATCAGGGTGTAGCGGAAGTTTTGCAGGAACAGGTACATCACCACGAACACCAGCAGCACCGCTTCGATCAGGGTTTCCACCACTTGCTTGATGGAGATGTCGACAAACGCCGAGCTGTCGAACGGGATCGCGTATTTCATGCCAGGAGGGAAATATTTCGACAATTCCTTCATGCGCGCACGGATCAGCTTGGCGGTCTCGAGCGCATTGCCCGATGGCGCCAGCTGCACGCCGATACCGGTCGACGGCTTGCCGTTCAGGCGCGCCGAGGTGCCGTAGCTTTGGCCGCCCAGCTCGATGCGGGCGACGTCTCTCAGGCGCACGGTGGAGCCGTCCGGATTGGCGCGCAGGACGATGTTGCCGAACTGCTCGACGGTGCTCAGCTGGCCGGTGACCACCACGGTGGCCGAAATGGTCTGGCCGGTCTGCAGCGGCAAGTCGCCGATGGTGCCCGAAGACACCTGGGCATTTTGCTGGCGGATGGCGTTGTTGACATCGGCGGTCGACAGATTGAAGCCGACCAGCTTGGCAGGATCGATCCAGATGCGCATCGCCTTTTCGGTACCGAACAGCTGGGCCTGGCCGACGCCCTTGATGCGCTGGATTTCAGGCAGCACGGTGCGCGAGGCGTAGTCGCCCAATGCGATCGGGTCCCATTTCGGGTCGTCCGACGACAGGATGGTAAACAGCAGGAAGTTCGAACGGGCCTTGTCGACCCGCACGCCCTGCTGCACCACCGCCTGCGGCAGGCGCGGGGTGGCGCGTCCCAGGCGGTTCTGGACGTCGACCTGCGCCAGGTCCGGATTGGTGCCGGTTTCAAAACTCAGGGTGATGGTGCCGGTGCCGTTGGCCTGGCTGATCGACTCCATGTAGATCAGGCCGGGAGAGCCGTTCATTTCGCGTTCGATCACGCTGATGACGGAGTCTTCCAGGGTCTGGGCCGAGGCGCCCGGGTAGGCGGTGGTGACAACGATCGCCGGCGGCGCCACGCTCGGGTACTGCGCGATCGGCAGCTGGGTGATGGCGACACCGCCCATCACCATGATGAATAAGGCGATCACCCACGCGAAAACGGGGCGATCAATAAAAAAGCGAGCCATGAGTGAATCCTGTTCTGGTTATTTGGCAGCCGTGGCTGGGGCCGATGCCGATGCCGTGGCCGTGGCCGGGGCCGATCCCGCTGCCGGGGTAGTCGGGGTCGCCGCGGCCGCGGTCGCGGGCGCTGCGCCAGCCGCCGGCGCGCTATCGCCGGCCGGGGTCGGCGTCCATTGCACTGGCGTCACCGGTGCGCCCGGCACCATCATTTTCTGAAAACCGTCGACGACGACTTTTTCGCCTTCCTTCAAGCCTTCCAGCACCACCCAATTGGTGCCCTGCTGGGTGCCGATTTTCACCGGACGGGGGGCTGGCTTGTTGTCGGCGCCGACCACGATGACGGTGTCGCCATTGTTGCCACGGGTGACCGCCTGTTGCGGCACCAGCATGGCCGACGGCAACGACGCCTGCGACAGGCGGGCGCGCACGTACTGGCCCGGCAGCAGGGCATTGTCCGGGTTCGGCACTTCGGCGCGCAGGGCCACCTGGCCCGAGGTCGGGTCGACGGTGACGTCGGAGAACAGCAGCTTGCCCTTGCGCGGCAATTCCGAGCCATCGTCCAGGATGACGGTGACGGGCACGCCGCCGGTCTTGCCGCTGGCGCCGGCATCGCGGCGCAGTTTTTGCAGATCGGAGGCCGACTGGGTGATGTTCAGGTACACCGTGCTGGTTTGCTGGATCAGCGCCAGCTGGGTCGCCTCGGCGGCCGATACCAGCGCCCCTTCGGTCACCAGGGCACGGCCGATGCGCCCTGCGATCGGCGCCGTCACGCTGGCGTAGCCGGTGGTCAGCTGGGCCGTCTGCACGGCGGCTTTTTGCGCGGCGACGTCGGCTTCGGCGGTCTTCTGGGTGGCGACGACGTTGACGTATTCCTGCTTGCTGACCGCATTGGCGGCCACCAGCGGTTTGTAGCGCTCGGCCTGGGCGGCGGCCTGGTTGAGCACCGCCTGCGATTTGACCAGGTTGGCGCGGGCACTAGCCAACGCCGCTTCGTATGGCGCAGAATCGATCTGGTAAAGCACCTGGCCGGCTTTGACTTCGCTGCCTTCGGTGAACAGGCGTTTCAGTACCACGCCATTCACGCGCGCACGCACCTGGGCCACGCGAACCGGCTCGACCCGGGCCGGCAATTCGGTTTGCAGGGCGACCGGCTCGAATTTGGTGGTGATCACGCCCACTTGCGGCGGCGGACGGTTGGCGCCGGCGGCGGCGGCGGCCGCCGCCGGGTCGTCTTTCTTTCCGCAAGCAGCCAGCGCAAGCAGGACGGCAAGGCTGACGGCGGTCAGCCGGGTCTTGGACAAATGGTGGGAAGTGGCAGTGCGCATTGCGGAGGCATCCTTTGGAAATGCGGCGGCCACGTCGGAGGACGTGGTAGCGCCGCTGGCTTTTGTCGAATTTGCGGATATACTATCACGAGTGTATGTTTAATGTTCGGCCGATGCATTTTGGCTAGATGGGGTAAAAGATGGTACGCAGGACCAAGGCAGATGCGTTGGCAACACGCGACAGCATCCTGGACGCTGCTGAGCAATTGTTCGTTCGCCAAGGGGTGGCCGGCACCACCTTGCAGCATATCGCAACTGCCGCGGGGGTGACACGCGGTGCCATTTACTGGCATTTTCTGGACAAGGGGGCGATGTTCAACGCCATGATGGAGCGGGTCAAAATGCCGCTCGAGGCGGCCCGCCAGATTCTCGAAGAAACCAATCCGCTGGCGCCGCTCGAAGCATTGAGGGAGCACATCGTCGCCGTGTTTCGCGTCACCGTCGACGATCCCCAGGCAAGAAGGGTGTTCGAGATCGCCACCCTCAAAATGGAATTCATCGACGAAATGAACACGGTGCGCGAGCGCCGCAAGCAAAACCAGGAATTGTGGATGGCGCGCACGGAGGCGGCGATCCGCGACGGAATTGCGGTCGGGCAAGTAAAACCGGGGGTCGACCCGCAAGCGGTGGCGCTGGG